>JAPWVK010000052.1 GCA_029241965.1 Candidatus Methanophagales archaeon | reverse complement strand
CAAAAGAAGGTAATGCAGTCGTTCTTTTATCTTCCCCTCCTTCTCACTTTTGTATCGCTTTTCTAACTCTTTTAAATCAATATTTTTCAACTCCATAAAATCATGTTATTGTCCTATTATTTATAACCTACACTATACTTGTCCCAAACCCTATTTACGGGACTTAAAATTTAGTATTTGTATAGCTGATGTAAAAAACCACGAGATTTCACAAGATTAACACAAGAATTAGGGGTTAATAATGGATTAAGTAGTTAATAAAAAACTAAAACTTGGTTACTATTATTATTCTCTCGTGAAAATCTGTGGAATCTTGTGGTTAGCTAAACAAATACAAAATTTATTAAATAAACCGCCCTATCAAGTTATACAAATACTATGATAGAATACATAATCACAGTATTGCTGATAGCGGCGATTTATGCTATCTTCTCATTAGGGCTGAATTTAGAATGGGGCTTCACAGGGCTGATTAATTTCGGGCATGTTGCTTTTATGGCAATAGGGGCGTACACAACGGTATTGTTGAACTTGAAAGGAGTTCCGCTACTCCCGGCGGTGATTGCAGGAATGGCACTTGCTGGACTGTGTGGCGGTTTACTGGGAATACCCACGCTAAAGCTAAGAGCGGATTATCTGGCGATCGTGACCATAGGGTTTGCGGAAATACTGCGATTTTTTCTGTTAAACGAGGGCTGGCTCACCCGGGGCCCGATGGGGTTGCATGGGTACTCAAGACCATTCGAGGACATGATACAAGGAGATTACAACTTTTTCCTTCTTCTGTTAGTGCTGATAGTTCTCGCGGTCTGCTATTTGATGCTGGAGAAGCTCATAAAATCGCCCTGGGGTCGTGTGCTCAAATCCATAAGGGAGGATGAAGACGTCCCGGCATCGCTCGGCAAGAATGTTTTTTCGTATAAAAACCAATCGCTTATGCTGGGTTCCGCAATCGCGGGGCTTGCGGGCTCGTTTCTCGCTTTCTACTTGCAATACATAAACCCGCGAAATTTCATGCCAATGGAGACTTTCTATGCCTGGATTGCAGTTGTGCTTGGCGGCAGTGGTAATAACAAAGGCACAATATTGGGTGCATTTATCCTTTTTAGTTTCTTCAGCGGAACTCGATTCGCGCAGGGATATATTCCGCTCAGTTCAACACAGATAGGCGCGCTAAGAATAATGTTTATTGGACTATTGCTAATAGTTGTAATGATGTTCAAACCCGAAGGGCTTTTGGGGAAGAAAGAGGAGTTAACATTAATGGGGTGAGGTATGCTGTCCGTCAAAGGGATTGAGAAGAGCTTTGGTGGCATAAAGGCGGTAGATGCGTCTTTCTTAGAGGTAAAGGAAGGAGGGACGGTGGGCGTCATAGGGCCAAATGGCGTGGGAAAGACTACATTGTTCAATATAATCAGCGGTTTTGATAAGCCGGATAACGGCGCAATTGTGTTTAACGGTGAGAATATCGAGGGTAAAATGAGTTCAGAGATTGCAAGACTGGGACTTGTTCGCACTTTCCAGTTATCAAAGGCATTGACAAAGCTAACAGTGGTGGAGAACATGATGCTGGCTCCGCAAGTTCAACAGGGTGAGCGGATATGGAATGTCTGGCTGCGTCCCCGAGAAGTTAAGCGCCAGGAGGACGAGAATCGAGAGCGAGCAAGAACATTACTTGAGATCTTTGGGCTTCTGTCCATGAAGGACGAGTATGCAGGTGCACTTTCAGGCGGTCAAAAACGGCTATTGGAGATAGCAAGAGCGCTTATGGCAGAGCCAAAGATGCTTCTCCTGGATGAACCTTTTTCTGGCGTGAATCCCACGCTGACGAAGAAAATATTGAAGTATATGACGGAGTTGCGTGACGAAGGCATGACATTCCTCGTCATCGAACACGACATGCATATAATTATGCAGTTGAGTGATTTCATATACGTGCTCAATAAAGGAGAGGTTATCGCTTCTGGCGAGCCGGAAGAAGTACGGAACAACGAACGTGTTCTGGATGCGTATCTTGGGTGAGAAAGCATATATAAGCGTGAAGGGCGGATTGTTAATTCAAATAATCCTACTTAATAGTTGCAGCATTTGGGTCTAAACCTTTCCAGTTCACCGTAAATCCGAGTTCTGCCAGAACCTCGTCTGGCGGTAAACCCGCAGCCTCAATAATCGCCCTCGCTTCTAAGTATGTACATACAAAAACAAGTTTTTCTTTCACTTCCCGCAACAACTCTTTCTTCGCCACCAACTCTTTAAACACCACATACCCCGGATCATCCAAACACGCTCTTACCGCGTCCGTGCCGATGCCATACCGCATAGCAATCTCCTTAATAGGAATCACATCACCTTCAAGTTCTATCCGCGTTCCTTTAAAACTCTCTACCTGTTTCTCTATCTCTATCTCTTCGATCTTCGCTAAAAATCGGACCACGTCACCAACCGGAACTTTCCCGCTGAACAGTATCACCGGCTGATCAAGGTCCAGATCGAAATTCAGTGCATTAAAGCACGCGAGGGTCCTGTCAATAGCCACAATGATATTGACTGGCATAGCTCTTAGCTTCGATAATTTCTTCCTCAAGTATTCCTCAGTCCAGAATCCTACGATTTCAAAATAGATTTCTGTTTTGGTCTCTTTATGCTTGAATTTAAAATCAGGTATGGACACGCCCTTGCTCGTGAATACCGCATCCGGCTCTCTTATCAAGTCCCAGCTCTTAGCGGCTGGTGTGGATAAGAACCCGTTATAAAACCGTTCTTCAAGTAAGCTATCAAACGTAAGCTTTACCGCTTTCTCTTTAGTCATCAACAAATACTTGCTGCTGCTATCTATAACGAAATGGTAAATCCGCGGTGTTGCGCGTCTGATAACAATATCGGCATCTATTGCCCATTCATCGCTATTGACTATCGCGGGAAGCAATCTTGCCAGTGACGTGCCGTACCGTTCACTCAATTTCAGTAAAGACGAAGCGCCTTCTATCCTTATCTTATCACCTTTCAGGGTGTACATCAAGCCGTTATATTTTATTGCTCTGAAAATGGCTTTGGAATTGCTTTTAAACGCGAGGGTCATACCCGTGGCTTTAAACAATAGCGTTTGTGCAAGTGAAAGGTTATACGACTTTAACAAGTCTTCGGGATTCAGTGCCGTAAAGTCGTCCAGTACAACCTCAGAGTCCTGATCTGCCCATAAAGAATGTTCTAAATCTGTAACGGAAATGTTCAGGTTCGTTGCAACTGTTTCGATTACACTTCCTCGTTCTGCTTTATTTGTGACTTTTTTGGTGCTTGCTTCTTCAAAGACGGCTCTTCGTGCTAACACTGGTTCAACTGTAAATTTCGAGTTGAAGGTGCATCTGCGTTCCAGAAGCGTTCTTAAGCCTCGTACGAGTTTGAAATCCAAGCCTTGTTCAAGGTCCGTTACGAGTTCGTCTATTTCGCTCTTCTTTTTGCCTACTAAATTACGGTAAATTTCTATGAGTTCTTCTGCTAATTCCTGATGGTCCGCGTCTATCTGGACTAAGTTGGGGTATATCCTGTCCTTTTTTGTTCTCGTGAGGAGGAGTTCAGTTGGTAACACTTTTACGCCTCCTCGCTATCCCTACCTCAGTCGTCTTTTTCGACACGAGTTCATAAAGAACCGCGAGCTTACCCTCTTTTTTTCGCAATATCCTACCTAACCTCTGCTTGTATTCTCTCTTACTACCACTACCACTCAGTATAATCCCAACTGACGCTTCCGGCACGTCAATACCCTCTTCCAGTACCTTGGACGTCACTATTATCTTATACTTACCCGCACGAAATTTCTGCAATATTTCCGCACGCTCCTCTTTCTGTGTAGTATGCGTAATCGCAGGCACGAGAAACTCCTTTGATATTGCATATACCAACGAATTATGCTCCGTGAATATTATCATCCGTTCACCGAAATGCCTATCCAATATTTCAGAAAGCGCTTGCAACTTCGACTCAGAGTTCAAAGCTATCTGCCGCGCTTTGTTTCTCGCCAGTAACGCCTCTCGCGCATTTGCGTCACGACCACTTCGCATCACAAGTAGCCTGAAATCTCGAGGTGACCGCAGTATAATCCTACCTCTTTTCAAGAACTCGGTGAATATAGTATGGTATTTCTCGTATTCCTCCCGTTCTGCATCAGTCAAATCAGTAACGATCTTTTTCGTTCTATATTCCGCTAAATGCTTGCCAGTAAGCTTATCTATTTCTATTTCATACACCTTGCCGCCTATCAACCTTTCGAGTTCGGTATGCAGCCCATCCTCTCGTTCATACGTTGCAGTCAACCCTAACCGGTAAGGCGCGACAAACAGCTCTGCTATGCTCGCATATCCCGGTGAAGGCAGATGATGCACCTCGTCGAAGACCAGGAAAAGAAACCGGTTTCCAAGCTCCTCAGCCCTCAAAAATGCGGTATCGTAAGTGGATACCGTTACTGGCTTTAATATATGCCCTTCGCCGCTGTACGTACCGGCTTCTATTTCCAACTTGTCCTCCAGTTCTTTTTTCCATTGCTGAACCAGCTCTAAAGTCGGCACTATCACCAGTGTTGGCACGTTCAGCACAGAAATCGCCTTTATGGCTATTACGGTCTTGCCCGCACCGGTAGGCAGCACTAACGCACCACTCTTTGTACGTAGCCATTTGTTTATTGCATCCTTCTGGTAGTCGTGTAAGCGTAAATCGCAGCTCAAATTCGGTATGGGCATTAAATTCATGACTTTGTCTTCGTATTCGAGCCCGGAAAGTTTTAGATACTCTATCAAGTCATTATAAAACATCGGGAGGCATCTAAAGCATTGTGACCTGTTATCCCAAACGGTATGCGGCAGTTTGAAATTACTCTTTACTGCTAAAGTCCCCTTTTCAAAGCTTAACGTTATCACTTCTTCCTTATTTTAGTTGTGATTCTAAGGATAAAATTATAGCGAGAAAAACTATCTGTTAGAGGGGGTATTAGATAGTGCTTGTAAGTGCTAACAAAAATGGTTTAAAGTAGCAATCCTGTTGTATGCTCCGCATTGCCTACCGATTTGCCAAGACCATCCAGAATAAGCTTTTCTCCTGTATTCCTGTTTGTAAGTTTTAGATCAGAGATAATAGCAGGATATTCGTTGTAAACCAATTTATTTGGAATAACGCCGAGAGCTTTCGTCCGGAATGTCCATGAAGAGTGCGAATAAGATTTTACAGTGAAGTTCATCTTTTCATGCTCGTTCTCGCCTGAAACCGTAAAAGTAGGTATTTCCCCGCCTGATCTCTGTACAGTCATGTCAAAGAACTCATGCACTTTGTCGCCATCAAAGAACAATATATTCTTCTTGATTGTTTTACCAAGTACCTGCTGGTGGTAGTAAGTCAAAATACCGCCGTTTTCAAAATGGAATATCCCCCAGTACCAGGGTATTGCCGGTGCGTTCACAAAGACACGCTGGGAGTAAGCACTGCCTTGAATTGGTTCATTTCTGATCCTTCCACGTAAATTCAGATGATTCAATCGTATTATAGAAAATCCCAGATTTTTTGTGTATGTGTTCGAAATATAAGAGGGCATTGCAAAATCGTGTTTAGTGCCTGTTTCTGCAATGAATTCAAATTCAGTGCCTATCTTTACCGTGCTCTCCATATCAGTTATAGAACAAGAGGTAGGTACCGCAGATTCAGTATAGAGTTTGTTATCCAAGATATTGATTGCGCACTGCTCCCGAAGAAAATTGTGGTGCATCTTTTCGCCATCAAAGTACCAGGCAGCGACTGCACCCTCAAGATTGCGCCTGTCCTGAGGACGATCTAATTTGATTTTCAGTCCGTTGCAATCAATCATTCTCACATTTTTGGTGGACCAGAGGATCATTAGTTGGCGCGGTTTCTCAGGGTTGTCCGGATTATCGAGGAAAAACAGCCAAAACCACCACCACCAAGCGCCACGCGGCATGGGCTCGTGATTTATGTCAAAAATTTTACGCACTATCTCTATTGGAGTTAGATCGGTTCTGATTTTTTCTTTTAGCATTTCGGAGCACCCCTTTTCAATCCTTAAAACCATAAAAGGTTAAGAGTATATCTAAAGGTATCAGTCATTTGAATTGTAAACGAAGATTCATTACGTAAAATCGGCACGGCAAAAAAAGTCCAAGAACTCAATCTAATTCATCCAGCCATCCCGCGGTCTTATTTAGCTTTCTCTTAAAGAATTTGCCGATATCATCATAGTCCTTTGCCTGGTGGTATTTGAAATAGATATATTCATCCATAATCCCTACAATCTCTATCTTGCCTGTCTGATGCGACATAATATACTTGAACCTCTTACTATGCCCGTTAAGCTTCTTTTTGGCGTCTTCCACAATCTCGTAGCCCTTGTACAACGGCACCTGGAAATGGCTCTTTACCCGCTTTACCGGCCGGCACTGGAAGACGTAATACGGGTTAACACCGATACCGACCAGTTTATTCTGTAGTTCAGCCAGGATTTCCGGTTTATCATTCACGCCATGCAGTAAAACGGTTTGATTGTTCACTACCACATCAGAACACATGAGAGCATCAATAGCGTCCGCGGATTTTTTGGTGATTTCTCTTGGGTGGTTGAATTGCGTTACTACATATACCCTTTTACTCTGCTCTGTATTGGTTTTCAGTAAATCCAATAACTCTTCGTCTTCCAGGATTCTATCCGGAAATGTCACAGGAACTCTGCTTCCAAATCGTATGAAATCTAAATGCGGGATAGTTGAGAGCTTATCCAGGAATTCTGCAATTACATCGGTGCCTAAAACAAACGGGTCGCCACCAGTTATAAGCACATTATTGATCTCTTCATGCTTTTCTATATATTTCACGGCATCGTTAAATCTACGCAATATCTCTTCTGTGGGCAAACCAACCAGCCTTTTCCGGAAACAGTGCCTACAATACATTGCGCATCTACTTGTTGCTAAAATCAATGCAGTTTGCTGATACTTGTGCTGCAGACCCGGCATCTTTGTGTTTTCTTGCTCTCCACTGGTATCATAAGTGCCTAACAAATTCAACTCTTCTACGGACGGAACAGCCATCTTTCTAATGGGGTCACTGGGGTCATTTTTATCAATTAACGACATATAATAGCGGGTAATACTCATAGGGTGTATTTCCATAACTTCCCGTAAATGCTGCTCCTCGTCAGGACTCAAATCTATGTATTCCTTCAACTGCGCGACCGTACAAATATTCTCTTTGAGTTCCTCTTGCCAGGTCATAGATTATAATTAGCCACCTCCTTTAATCAATATTCTTTGCACAATAAAAGTATTGTATTTGTTTAGCTAACCACAGATTACACAGATTTCCACGAGAAACCTTCTCTTTGAAAGAAAAGCTTTACCAAAAGAACAAACGTGTTTTCTTTTAGCACAGGTTTTCTTTTTCTGAAAAAGAAAAAGTGTTGTGTTAATCTCGTGAAATCTCGTGGTTTTACCCCTGCTATACAAATACAAATAAAAAATTGATACATTCGATAACATTTACCATATCTGCTATTTCTGTACTTTCTATTTGTTCTGTAACTTTAGTAATGTTTGGTATGCAAGTATCTTTTGTGACTTGAATATCAATGTGTATTCCCAATATGCACATCTCTGCCATTTCATGCTTTTACAGATCGGTGTCATATAACATGAATTATATGACATGCGTTTTTATCACTAAAACGGTTTTTGGCGGAAAAAACACCTAAAAATGGTTTTCCGTTTACCGACACCCCGCAAAGTCATATAATCCTTTAGTCCCAGTCATATAATCCTTCTGTGTTCGCGTGTGCTTAGCTATAATGGTGTGTGAGTCCGAGGTATCATAAACGTTTACACACATGCGATATAACGCAATGTTTGTAGTGTAATAATACTTTACTCTCTGATTACAGGATTTATTCGTTTTGGTGCGATATCAGGGAAAAAATCCAAAAGCCACAGTCTAAAACCCAGTGATTTATTACCGCGGAGATTACAGAGGGCGCAGAGGTTAAGAACGTTTCAATCCACGCTTGGGGGTTCACCCCGCACTCTGCGGTAAAACTTGATGCTATAGCGATTTTACAGGAAAATTTGACAGTGCCGGGGGAGTATAGCCAACTACATCGCTGACGTTTTATCGCATATTCAATCAATTGGCAAGTTTGTATCAAATGGATCGAGTATTAATAAGTTGAAAAACTATCTTGAAGGTTCAAAAAATAATAACAGTGGGCTCGATGCGATTCGAACGCATGACCTCCGCCGTGTGAAGGCGACGTCATAACCAACTAGACCACGAGCCCTTTTGTTTTATTTATCCTATTTATCTCTTATTAGATAAAGCAATAGATAATGCGTAACTAATTTAAATATTTTCAGTTCGGACGTATTTAAATTGATGGAAAAGACATGAAGATAGAAGCGGTGCGAGGCGGAATTTGTGCTGTTAAAGGCGTAAGAGCCTACGGGCTAAAGGAGGGGAATAAAGGTTTAGCATTGATAGAAGGAAAGGGCATAGCGGTAGGGATGTTCACATTAAATAAGATAAAGGCAGCGCCGGTGCGATTTACGGAGCAGCAGCTTGAAAACGGCGGTGGAAGATTAAGTGCAATAATCGCAAACAGTGGCGGCGCAAACAGTTTTACCGGTGATAAGGGCATGAAGAATGCGGAAAAGATGGCAGAGCTCGTTTCGGCTTCGTTGGGCGTTAGAAAGGCAGAAGTAGCTGTTGCATCTACCGGACACATCGGTAAACAACTGGATATGGAGCTGATAGAAAGGCAGCTCGGAGAAGTAGTGAAGGGGTTAACGGCAGAAGAGACAGGTAGCACCGCAGCAGCGAAGGCAATAATGACCACCGATACCTTCCTCAAGGAACAGGCAGTGAGTATCAATCAGAATGATGAGGGCGATGGCGTGGCAATAGGCGGGATAGCGAAAGGTTCGGGCATGATCTTCCCACATCTGAATACCGCTACAATGCTCTGTTTTATTTATACCGATGCTTCTTTGGGTGCAGAAGCGTTAAGAATGAGTTTGAAAGATGCAATTGACAATTCATTCAATATGGTAGTGGTAGATGGCGATATGAGCACGAACGACCTGGTATTGCTCGTATCTACGGGCAAGGGCGGTGAAATAAGCGAAGAGGATTTTAAGGCGGGTTTGAACGTCGTATGCACCGAGCTGGCAAAGCAGATGGCGCAGGATGGCGAAGGCGCAACGAAGTTTATCGCAGTACGGGTAAAAAGAGCCGCATCTGTTGAAGACGCGCGTGAAATAGCGCGAGCAATAGTCAGGAGCCCGTTAGTGAAATGTGCAATTTTTGGCGAGCGGTTGGACCTTACATGTGGTCGAATAATAGCGACTATCGGGAGCTGCACTACCGTTGGCGAGGTTGACCCTGGTGTAATATCTATAAACGTTAAAAGTGACAAGGAGAAGGAAGTTTTAGCAGTGGATAAAGGCGCGTTTGTTGATTTATCTGGTGTTGCGAGGGGCATATTGAACGGTAAGGAGCTATTAATTGAGGTGGACATGGACGTCGGGGACGTAGAGGCGACAGCATGGGGCTGCGATTTGACTTATGATTATGTAAGGATAAACGTGGCGTAGTGCTAAACAACCTTTCTTTGGAAAAGAAAGCTTGACCAAAGAAACGTGTTTTTGCGAAGTGGCGAAGCATTTCTGGTCAAACTTTTTAAAAAATCTGGTAAACTACGAAAATCATCTGTTATCAGTATAGTTATAGAATTTTCTTGTTTTATATAAAGTATAACTACCTTCTACTAAAGCCACGGATTTACACGGATTTACGCGGATTTATTTACGTTTGACATTGTTGATCTGTGTCCTGTGATTTATTTTCTTGTGCTAATCACGTAAAATCATTATATCCTCGTGTCTTACCGCAGAGTGCGCGGAGAACGCGCGTAGATTGGAACGTTCTTAAACTCTGCGCCCTCGACGATCTCCGCGGTCGGTGATAAATCACGGGTTCTTTATGACAGCCCAAAACTAAAAACCGATACCACCAAAACTATAACATACTTATATTTTTTTTGCACATATCCTAAACTTTTTTGTATGCTATCCGCAGGTTAATATAGCGTATTAACGAATGGTTTTACAGTGAGCAATGACAATGGATACAACAATTGTATTTACGCATAACCCGGCTGTGAACTACTACTTCAGTAGTCCTGCGATAATAACGCAAGAAGAACAATCAATCCCCGGTATTGTTCACTTGAAGACCCAGCCTCATTTCAGAGGCTGCGTGTCTTCACCAATTCAATCTTTTAAAAAACTTAGGAGGTGAAATATAAAAAAATGAACTTGAAAGAAAAGATAACTAATCTGAGAGAAGATAAACGTGGTGTGTCACCTGTTATCGGTGTTATTATGATGATTGCAATCGTAGTGATAATAGCGGCGGTGGTGGCTGCTTTTGCTTACGGTATCATCGGTGGTGTGAACAAAGCGCCCAGTACTGCTCTTGTTGTTGAAGGTGTCCGCCCGGGTACCGGCGTAACCGTGAGTATATTCCATCACGGTGGTGATTCAATTACTGAGGCGTTTAATGCGACTGAGGTATCTCCTAATGGAGACGTTTCCACCAAGTGGGCGAATCTGGTAGTGAAGCAAAACGGTGCAACGCTCGGAGGAACATACGTTGATGCTGGTAATAGCACATTAGTAGGAGGAACCATGATGGGTCTCTGGATGAATGAAACATACTGCAACGGCTCATGGAAGGGCATTATGGCCTCGGGAGATATGATAAAGATTAAGTTTACAGAACTCGAGCCTGAGGACTCAATAGTAATACTGCACGCGCCAAGTGATAGCATACTGCAAAGAGTGACAGTGATGTAAACGCAAACCACAACAAAAAGAAGAGGATTTCTTTTTTTCCCTCTTTCTATTTTTATTTATAAATGCATATTTTAGAAACAATGCCCCAAAAAGCGAAGATTCGTCTGCGTGACGATACCCGCGGTGTGTCGCCGGTCATCGGTGTAATCATGATGATAGCGGTCGTGGCACTAATAGCTGCGTTTGTCGCTGCAGTCGCTTATAGCGTCATAGGAAATGTAAGCGAAGTGCCAAGTGTTGCTCTGGTCGAAGAAGGAGTAGGCGGTGGCACAAACGTAACCGTAACGTTAACGCATTACGGCGGTGATTTTGTTAGTGGTGCATTTACTACTATCCCGTGTACCGAACTCGGCGATAAATGGCAGAGACTGGAATTAAAGTATAACGGTGCAAAAGTCAGCAGCAGTAACGCAAATAATATGTGGCTGAACGGGGTAGATGCGAATTACACGTGGCCTGCTAATTTCGTTTCTGGAGATGTGCTGAAGATACAGTTTAAAAAGTTAAAGACGGGTGACGCGATTATGATCTTGTTCACGCCACGGAGCAAGGTACTGAAACGGATAATGGTTGTGTGAATACGGATGCGAAACGAAAACGCAAGAAAAAGACAAAACTGATAGTCACAGAGTGCACAGAGGACACAGAGAGAAATTACGAAGGTGCAAAAGTCACGAGCAGTAATAATTATCTCTGGCTGAACGGAGTGGAGGCGAATGACATGTGGCATGCTATTTTCATCTCTGGTGATGTATTGAAGATACAGTTTAAACGCTAAAGGCGGGTGATGCGATTGAGATATTTTGGGATATTGGCTAAGGAACGAAAAGAAGATGTAGCCACGATTATAGCAAAGTTTATATAACATTCAACTATATTCTACGGTTATGGAGATAGATACAGTTCAAATACCAAGGAAGATGCTCGAAGAGATTTATGACGCACATGAGAAGATAGATCAGATTCTTGAAACCCTAGAGGTGCTCATGGACGAGGCAACATTGAAAAGGTTAAAAAAAGGTGAGGAAGAACTAAAAAATGGTGATTATGTAGATGCCAAGCCAGAAGAGATAGAAGTGCTATTAAGGTGACGATGTACAAAGCACGTTTTTTGCAGACGTTCCTGAAACAGGAGAAGAAGCTCAATACAGAGGTAAAAGAAAGGGCTATAGAAGCGGTCGAGCTAATTTTAAGCGATCCATATTCGGGCATTAATTTGAAAGGAGATTTAAGGGACTACTGGAAAAAGAGGGTTGGTAAGTATCGAATAATCTATAAGACCTGAACAGAATTAGATGTGCCACCTACACATCATCGAATGCGCGCTAAAAATCCATTCTTATACAATATTGGTGCTATTAGACTCATTATTTGCGATATTTTTCAACGGTGAAGTTTATATATGTGTAGGTGT
>JAPWVK010000051.1 GCA_029241965.1 Candidatus Methanophagales archaeon | reverse complement strand
CTCATGAGATCTCCTACTGCTTTCCGTAGAATGAGCTTGGATTAGGCTGACAAGGCAGTAAACAAATTTTTAGAGCAAAAGCGAAGAAATTGCAGGAATAAAGGCAAATCAGAACGATTTGGTTGGCGGTTCCAGAGGCTCTTCTGTACTTATTATTCATCACATAATTTCGAACCTTTTGAAGGAAAGAGGCCTTGAGATATCACCGGATGATTTTCTGGGATCCGAGATTTATGAAATAAAAAGATTCTTGGCTGGAGAAAAAATGCCGGAAGACATACTAACGAAGTTAGGGATTAAATCTGTTAAAATTGATACGAATTACATAGAGAAAGTAGTTTTTCCGGCCTTTTTGCAATACAATAAATTAGCAGGTAAAAAGGTAGTTTACGCATTAGTTGACGAATTCCAATTTGTAATAGATAATGCCTCAAAAGCGAAAATTGCTACTCTCTTAGATACGATTATTGCAGTAGCACAGTCCAACCCTAATGGTTTTTGTATGGTACTATCTTGTTTGCCTGACTCTTGGAATTATGCGACTAGAATATCAAATTCGTTTTTAGAACGCTTTAACAAGCAATTAAATATGCCAAATTTAAGTAAAGAAGCTGCTATAAAGTTAACCAAAGAATATTTAAATTACGGCAGAATAGAAAAAATCGATGAAGTATTCCCTTTTGATCAAGATGCCATTTATAAATGTTTAACGGTAAGTCAGTATAATGTGAGAGAGTTTTTAAAGTTAATGGGTCTAATTCTAGATTTTTTTGTTAAAAGTAAGGGGGAAATTATTGATATTACTTTTGTTAGGGACTCACTTAAACAAATAAAAAGTGAAATAGGTTTAGAGCTATGGACCTCATAGGATTATTGAATAAGCTTTCTTTAATTTTCTATAGAAAAATACCCTATAATGAATTTATTAATTTATTTTCAGGTACACTTATCGTAGCTGGTCAAACAGTGGATAACGTTGTATTAGATTTTATTGATAAAATTGAGTTCGATAGGATTGAAAAAATTGTCGTATTAACTCCCTTGTCCAATATAGATAAAGCCTTTACTAATTCTTGGTCAGGCCTAGATAGATATTTAAGAGAGTTGAATATTGATTTGATGGTTAAAGCTCAAAAAGATCCTATTTATCCTGATATCTATTTTTTAGATGGGGATAATATGAGTTTCGTCCCCAGGATTTGTTTTGAAAATCATAAAATAATGTGTTGTATTTGTAAAGATTCTCAAAAAATAAGTAAGCTCATGAAAGCAACTGCCTCAGCAGAGGATATTACTTCACTTAGAGGATATGAGGTCTATCATAAAAAATTTAATAGACTATATGAAATAGATAAAAGAAAATTGTCTGATCATGAGAAAGAAAAGATTTTAGACGCTTTAGTGGCTTGGGAAAATAGTAATTACGAAGACATAGAACCCCTCTGGCGAGTGTTTGAAAAGAAAATTCGATGTTTTATCCAGATTAGATTATCATCTCGACAAAAATGGTTTACGGAGATGGTCTTATCCTGTTTTGAGAACGATGAAGAAATAAAAGAGGGGATTCTAACGCGTTTTGAAAGAAATAAACAAAGAAGGGGTATTGAGTTTATTGATGAACACCCATTTCCAGTTGAATACTTAAACGCGGAAAATTATGAGATAATTATAGGCAACAAGAATAACAGGGAGTTTTTTAAGGACTACAAAAACAAATTAAATAGGAAATATCATTCTTACATTCGCGACGTGATTGAGGCGAGAAATCCGACTATGCATGCAAGAGTCCAAGATGAGGGTGCCGACTATTTTTCAGATACAATCTCTAAATTGTTAATGGCTTTGGAATGGTTGAATACTTTAGAATCGGAATTGCTGAATTATTAAAAGGCTATAGAAAATCCGTTACATCCTCAGTCATCAAATGTTATCATGCAAAATTTATGCTACAATCCACTATGCTACCCTTTCTCTTTCTCTCAAAAACGCTTTAAATTTGAGTTCAAGCGCTGGAATTTTTCCTTTAATTAATTCGATCATTTCCTCATCTTCCTCTGCATTCATTCCTCTATCGTATTGAGCGTGAATAAAACTGCCAACGATAGAGTCCAATACACCAGCGGCATAACCCAACAAAGTTTCAAGATTTGGTTCTATCCCTATTTTCTCTAAAAAAATCATTCCTGCTTCTGCTATTTCATCAAAGTTCAAAAGCCATTCATTAATTCCTTCTTCTAACCTCGCTTTAACCTCGTTTGGAAGTGTCATATATGTTTCTATTATATCTTTACATTTTTACCTAAAAACCGATGAAGGTGAAAAGCGAAGCAAGTATCAGTGTGCCGAGCAAAATTCATAATATCCAGTTGGTGAAAATCCAACCTGCGAAAAGATTAGCCACCACCCCAGAACTGATCCTTGCATCCAGTATGGTTGGTAACGGGCTGTGATGAAGCCATGAGGATGGGCCATGGGTTCTACTCGACAATATGCTTAGAGTACTATTAACGTTATCCTCAACAACTACTGCACATAAAGAGGAAACTTTAACACATGTATTGCAAACAAAGAGAAATCGGTTGCCTCGTAGAGAAGTTATTTAGTAAAGACGAGATGCATAATGAACGAGAGCATTATTGGATGTAAAAAATAATAATGCACACTTCTGAAATATGGAATAAGTTTAATATAACTCCGCCTGACAATAGTTTAGAGATGAACAATATGAAAATAGTCTATGGACCGGTTCCATCACGGCGTCTTGGACGCTCTTTAGGCGTTAGCCCAATTCCATTCAAAACCTGTAACTATTCCTGTGTGTACTGCCAGCTCGGCAGGACAACGCACATGACCAATCAGCGTAAAGACTTCTTCCCACCAGAAGAGTTGTTGAACGAAATCAAAAGGGTAATAGAAGTAGAAAGCAGCCGTGGTGAAATAGATTTTGTAACCTTCGTAGGCGAAGGCGAACCAACTTTATGTAAAAGCCTTGGTTGGCTAATCAGGAAGACCAAAGAAATAGCAGATATACCCATAGCCGTTGATACAAACGGTTCGCTTCTTTACCGAGAAGATGTAAGAAACGACCTTTCGCAAGCAGACGTTGTTATGCCATCGCTTGACGCAGGCACTGCCGAAACATTCAGAAAGATAAACAGACCGCATCGTGGGATTGATTTTGAAGCCGTTGTCGAAGTTATGTAAAAGTTCAGGCAAGAATATGACGCAGAGATCTGGGAAGAACACATGATGGTAAAGGGGCTACATCGGAAGACCGACGT
>JAPWVK010000050.1 GCA_029241965.1 Candidatus Methanophagales archaeon | reverse complement strand
CGCTATTTCCTAAAGGTGACATAAAAACTCGCTTATGGCTGTGATGTGTTTTATAGCCACTTCATAGCAGTTAAGGTACTCGATGGTGTGAACCTTCCATATTTAAAATGAAAAGGTACTCGATGGTGTGAACCTTTCCAACTACTGACCTGACTATCGCCAAAAATATCTACACTCCGCTTCCATGCATCCACATAATGCTGAAACGGTATCTCCGCCTTGCACGGAGCCACATACTTCAGCACTTCGCGGTCGAAAGTCTCCACATAGATGCCCACAGTATCCACAGAATCCGATAGGCGGTCAATCATACGAATGTCTTCGGGCGGTTCGAATTGAGCATGAATAAGCAACCCGGTTGCTTCTTTTAGCGCGCACGCTATTTCCATAAGGTGGTCTATACCCTTGTCAGGCGTGGAAGTTGTACCCGTAGTAAGTGTTACATGCTTCACATGATCCCGCTTTTGCGCTGCAAGCGCAACTTCGGCAAGCAGCTCCGGCTTCTTCTTCGCTATTGTCGCACCACTCTTCAGTGAGGGCTCGATTGCGCAGAACTTACGTCGCTTTGCCGTGTTCCAGTAAACGCAGGTCTGTATCGTGGTAGTAGCCAAGCAGTTCGCGCCATGTAAAAGTGCGATTTTATAATAGGGGATCCCCTCTTTAGTCTTTAACTCCTGGAACTTCGCTTGCGGGAATTTAACTTCCGTGATTCGCTTACCTTATCTCTTGATCACATATCTCCCGTCTTCGGATTCCACCGTATAAGGCGACTGAGCGACAAACCAGCTCTGTGTTGGAACGTTCACTACCGTGCCGCCAAAGAGGAACATACCACCTGCGGCGGGTCCTGCACCCGCTCTCCTGCCCTTATCCAATCCCTGTATTCGCGCGCCCAGGCATAACAAACCCACTTTCAGAGCCTTAGTTTCCATTGCCATCTCTGTGCTTTCACCTTTGTTTATTACCTGCTCAACTGCCCATTTGATCTTTTTGTCTGTTAGCTTCACCATAAATTGAGGTGAAGTTTCTTGACGAAATAAATTTGGGACTCTACAGCACCAGTGAAAGACTGTGCTTTCTTTCATATCTGCATCTTTTACGCTTCTTCTGCTTTTTTAGATTAGGTCTCGCCAGTTCCACCTCAGGCAGATGCTGATGAATCTTGTTATGCGATATATTCCGTTTGTAATGCTTCTGGATATGGTACCTAAGTAAACGGGCACCCAGGAATGACTCATTATAGGCATCTTCAATTATCTGATTCTTATCATCGCTAAGATGAGTTTTTGGTCTTCTTTTCTTATCAAGCGTAGGCCCCTGTTTCCATATAATACTTCACCAATTGCTGTATTCTTTTCCTATAGACACCATATATCGCTGCAACCATCTCCGTGCTTTCACCTTTGTTTATTACCTGCTCAACTGCCCATTCGATCTTTTTGTCTGTTAGCTTCACCATAAGTTGAGGTGAAGTTTCTTGACGAAATAATTTTGGGACTCTACAGTCTTTCACTGGTGCATGCTGATTGGCTTGACTACGAGGGAACCCAGGTGATAGCGTACGAGGACGACGCATCAAGGAAGATCCTCTCTTATTGGAGACTTTCCCCATGCAACCACAGACAACGCTATAGGTGTGTTTAAACGTGCAGAAGATATAGCGAGAGCATATCGTGGGGAGATCACTGCGGTGAATACTGATCGGGCAGTCAGTTCTATGCAAGCGGTGGTGAAAAGAAAAAGGAGGGCGTAAGTCGATTTAAACAGTATCTGAATGCTCGAGGTGTCAAACACATCTCATCGAAGCGGAATAATCCGCAAACGAACGGTAAGACCGAGCGGTGGTTTCAGGAGTACAGAAGACATAGGTGGAGGTTTGATTCTGCGTATGCGTTTGCAGTGTGGTACAATAACCGTGTCCATGGGGCAATTGATCTGGAATACTTTGAAACTCCGAATGAGGCATTTATCCGGAAAATGAGATGTGAGAACACGCTTGAAATGTTCTTCTAGTGGTGTGAAAAGGAGGTAAGTTTATGAATAAGAAATCTCTTATGAATAGTACGCGAAATAATATCATGACTCAACACTCGACACAGACCTTTATAAACTATTCGTTTTTTAGTTTTTAGTATGCTATACAAATGACGACCTGCCTCTTTTACTCGAACCCCATCCTGAGAAGTTTATCAGGGTCACGAAAATTAACCGCGTTCACGTCAAAATATTCGGGATCAAATTCGCCACCAAGCCATTCCTGCATTTCTTCATACTCTTCATGTTGGGGATTTTTTATAACATCCAAAAGCTCTTCATAGCCCCAAATGCCGCCAGAATCTTCCGGTGGACATGCTCTTCTTCCTTTGAGGCATATCGGATACTCAACTCCCTTCACTCGTGGCAGTATCTTTTCCAATAGTATCTCGTGTTCCCAAGCATCGCCAAAATCATATACATAATATGCCGATTCATTTGCCATAGAGAAATAGTCGGCTATTTTTTGTCGCCTGTCTAAAAGAACACTTCTACCATAATCGTCATCTGGAGTACCTATTGTCTGCTTTAAACCAGTAGAAGGATTTACAACTTCGAATTCATGTAGATGATAACCTGACCAGCCCATGACGTCTTGAATAGCGACATGTATATCCCAAAAGGTATATGTTTCCGGTACTTGTATTCGCCGCCAGATCGTTGGTTTACTACCCCCAAGCGTGATCTTAAATTGATAAACGTGATTGTATTTCTTTTTCATCTGCGTCCCTTCTTTTATATCCTTTTAGGACGCCTCATATTTAAATACATATGGTTTTGCGAGGGCATCTGTGCAGTCCCGAAATGTTTGACTCTATGTACCCACAAGATGTTAACACCGGGAAAGCGAAAGTATGGTCGGTTGACCGAACGGGAGATAAAATACAGCGTAAGGCACAAAATACCGGCTAAGAGTACACGAAGCATCACACCTGAGATCCGGGTTCCGTATCTCCACGGTAAAGCGAGTCGGGTCGTGCTGGCTCAAATATCACGAGCATATCCATATAAAAGCGCGTGGACGGCCGGAAGGATTGAGTATGAACGAAAGAGAGATTATCTTACAGGCAAAAGAAAAGTATAAACTCGGTGCAATAAGACTTGAAAAGGTGATAGAACGGGATTCCGGGGGCCACATACCGCACAACAGGATACATCAACACCTCCTAAAAGAAGAGTTGGCAAAAGAGGCATTTAAAAGAAAAGAGGAGAGAGCCATATATTAGATATGAGTGTGAGCATACGATGTCTGAAGGGCATATTAATTGGTATGACTCGGGTTTCAACAACACAAAGTTCTGTGCGATTCTTGGTGATGCGTCGAGAAAAATCTTGGTCGCGGGTGAATTCCAGAGGGAGGATACATATAACAGCATCTTGCTTGTAGATCAGATGGTAGAACGGTACGGGGATATTCTACCGATGAGAGAGTTGATCATGGACAATGGAAGCCAATTTGGAGCACACAGAAGAGGCGATAACAAAGAAGGAGTGGGATAGCAGATTCAAGCGGCATCTCGAATCGCGTGGGATAAAGCTGATACCAACGAGTATTAAGCATCCACAGACCAACGGGAAGATAGAGAAGTTCTTCGACTGCTACAACAGGTACAGAGGTGATTTTGAGAGCCTGAATGCGTTCATCGAATGGTACAACACGGTGCGACCCCCTGAGAGCCTTGATACGAAGTGGTATCTTCAAACGCCGGAAGAGGCTTTCTGGGGCGGATTACCTGTGGATGCGAGGGTAGGCATGGCGGCTAAAATGTTTGGGTGGTGAGAAAGATGAAAAGTAGCAGGAGGATGCGGAGAAATCAAGGTCTTTATATAGTCAAAAATAATGGGACTTATACATAGTTAAAGAAAGCTTTACCAAAGAAATATTATACTTTATACATAGCAAGAAAGATCCGCCTATAGTACCTGCAAAGTGGGAATTCGGTACTAAATTGGGCGATTGAAACTACCTTTGTGCTAGCTAAGATGCTCTAAATTGCCCCGAAGGGTTTTTGTCCTTTTACCCCTACTTGATCGCGAATATCCAATTATCATATCCCCCGCCAGTCACATCAAACTTTTCTTTGCCTTTTTCACAAATCAACACAACACTTTTTAGTGAAAAGTTCTATCAAAAGATATAATGTCTATTTGCAGAAGATTTCTGCAATCTCGGGTTATAAGAGGACGCGACTATGAAAAGGTTTGAAGTAAGAGTACGGGATGCAGATGACGCCGAATTGGGGCGTATAAGTGCGCGTATGGGACTCTCTCTTAATTTAGATGAGATGCAAAGGATAAAACGCTATTTCATGGCTAAAGGTCGTGAGCCAACCGACGTAGAGCTTCAGAGCATTGCGCAATCGTGGTCGGAGCATTGCTGTTATAAGAGTTCGAAGAAGATATTGAAAGAGTTTGTATTTGGCATAGATGCGCCTCAGAATATGCTGGTGATAAAAGAGGATGCAGGAATCGTGGAATTTGACAAAGACCACGCTTATGTTCTCGCTTTCGAGAGCCACAACCATCCTTCGGCGGTAGAACCTTATGGCGGTGCAGCAACCGGGATAGGGGGCATCGTCCGAGATGTAATATGTATGGGCGCACAGCCGGTCGCATTAATTGACCCTCTGTTCTTTGGCCCGCTGGATTATCCAGATGAAAAACTGCCTGAAGGTGTGAAGCATCCGAGATTCTTGTTTAACGGTGTTGTATCCGGGATAAGCGACTACGGGAACCGGATAGGTATTCCAACGTGTGCAGGCATGGTTTATTTCCATGAAGGGTTCGTGGGCAATTGCGTGGTGAACGTCGGATGCGTCGGAATAATGAGAAAAGATGACTTAAGCAGAAGCCGTGCGAAGCCTGGTGAGGTGCTTGTTCTGGTCGGTGGTAAAACGGGGCGTGATGGCATACACGGTGTTACTTTTGCGTCCGTGGAGTTAACGGGCGAAGAGGAGTCCAGAAGTGCCGTTCAAGTTGGCGACCCGATAACGAAGGAACCGCTAATGCACGCTATACTCGAATGTAACGCCCGGGGTTTGATAAGTGGTATGAAAGACCTCGGTGGCGGCGGCTTATCATGTGCAGTAAATGAGATGTGTCATGCCGGAGGATGCGGTGCTGAAATTCAGTTAGAGAACGTGAAGTTAAAGGAAGCGGGTCTTAACGCATGGGAGATATGGGTTTCGGAATCGCAGGAACGTTTTTTAATCGCTGTAACGCCAGAGAAAGAGGACGCATTACTCGAAATATTTGACAACTGGGACGTAGATGCCACTGTTATAGGTAAGACAGCGGGTGGAGAGAAGCAGGTACGGATTTATTTAGATGACGAGCAGATATTCGAGTTGGACACCGATTTTCTCGTTGCATGCCCGATTTATGACCGTCCGAAGGTGGTAAGAAAAATAGAAGTAACCGAAGAACTTTCGGTAGAAGAACCTGCGGACTACAACGAAACATTGAAATTGTTACTTGCATCGCCAAATATCTGCTCCAGAGAAGCCGTTATAAGGCAATACGACCATGAAGTGCGTGCTGCCACGGTAATAAAGCCATTACAAGGCCTAAAAGGTAAAGAGACGCATGGAGATGCCACAGTGATTAAGCCTTTGGAAGAGTCATATAAGGGTCTTGCCATTACTGCCGATGTAAATCCGTCGTATTGCAAAATCAATCCGTTTTGGGGTGCTGCAAGCGTGGTGGACGAAGTTTGCCGGAATTTGACTGCCGTGGGTGCTGTGGCGCATTCATTCGCGGATTGCTTGAATTTCGGCAATCCTGAGAAACCGGACCGGATGGGTGATTTCTATGAATGCTGTCGTGGGCTTGGCTATATGGCGGCTTCGCTTGGGATACCGTTTGTAAGCGGAAATGTGAGTCTTTATAACGAATCCGCAGCTATGAACGAGTCTATTCCGCCTACACCCTCTATTCTGGGCATTGGACTGTGCGAAGACGTAAGAGAATGCGTTACCGTGGACATCAAGGAAACGGGTAATTTACTGTATGTGATAGGCGATACGAAGAAGGAATTTGGTGGGAGCGAGTATTACAGGCTAAAGGGTGTGGACGGCGTATTGGTGCCTGAGACGAATCCTAAAGTATTGAGGAGGAGAATGGATGCTTTACTGCGTACTATGCGGAACGGCCTGATAGCAAGCTGCCATGACGTTTCGGAGGGTGGACTTGCGGTTGCGGTATGCGAGATGTTAATAGGCGGTGACATTGGCGCTACAGTTGATATTGCGGGTATAAGTCCTAAGACGAATATGAGATACGACTACAAAATGTTCTCGGAATCTAATACACGGTGGGTGGTGGAAGTGTGGCGAGAAGAATCCCAAAAATTTGAGGCGATGACGAAGGAACAGCATGTAGTTAAAATAGGTGAGACTGAGGATGATAAAAGGGTTGTTATGAGTGATGCTAAAAAGGAATTGGTGAATCTTTCGTTGGCTGAAATAAGAAAAGCGTGGAGCGGAGAGGTTTGTTGACGTCTTAGATGTTATACTTATAAAGTAAAAGTATATAAGAGATTACCATGCAATTGAATCTACATAAATTATATACTTTAAAAAAGAGAGGAATAAATAGGGCAATAAGATGAAACTGAAGAAAGCGCTTGTAATATTTGTTTTGGTAGCGATAATCTCTGTGTGCTTTGCAGGATGTATTGAAGAGCCTCCATCTGCGCCAACGGTGACACCAACGCCAAAGACAGAATTATCATTGGGTGAGAGTGTGATAGTTGATGGTATTTCGTTTACAGTAGTTGGATTTGAAGAGAGTTATGACTATGAGTCTGCATGGTACGGTACAAATGAAACTGTATATCCAAAAGAAGGGGCAAAATTTCTCTGGATATACGTCAGAGCGGAGAATGTTGGTGAATTAGCCAAGAAAACTCCAGGTGAATCATCTGTAGTTATACTATATAAAAACGAAGTAATCTATCCTAAAGTTTATTGGACTACTGATAGGAAGATTATCGATAGGAAGATGTATGATGGTTATAAAGAGATATACCCAAATATTGTCGAAGAAGGCTGGGCTCTGTTTGAAGTACCAGAAGGCATCGACATATCTCAAGCCAAAATACGCGTTGAATTAGACACAAGAATTGTGAGATGGAGCTTAGCATCTTAAAAAGTAGGGATAAAACATGACACTACCCCGATGTCCAGAACCTACCGAACTTGGAGGAATACCAATTGAAGAGATTAGACGGCGATTGAGAGAGGAGATACTACATATCGCAAATATACCCTTATTGGGCTCGCAAGGTCTTCCACGTTATCTCTGGACAGATTGCGACTGGAAATTAATTTTAAAAGAAAGAGGAATGAGTTGGCCGATGTTTGAAAAGATTATTTCATCCTTCAATGCTGATATAGAAAATTGGATTCTTGAAGGTATTCCTTGGAAGGACCTACTCGATATTATCGAAAATTCAAGACTTATACAGAGGTATTTAATGCAAGAATGAAGTTTAAACATTTTATGATGCGCAAAAAGGATAAAATGATAGTAACAAAAAATAGGTGCGGATGATGCCAAACGCATGGGTGCATGCAGTAATAGATATTATCGCTTATGGCAGACCTTATTTCAGCCTTCATAAGAAAAAAGATGAACCATCGCAAACACTTAGATGGGTGCATAGAATAAAAAGACACGAGTGGTACCAAGCCTGTGGGAAAAAGTGGACCTTAGATGAACCTTTCCCAAGTAGGTTAAAAGAACTGATATTAGAAATAAGAACCGCAAATGGTCCTAAGAAAGCAGAAGGGTTGATGGCATATGTAGATCATGATTACATTGATAGAATCTGGGACAATCTTTCACCTAAAGAGAGAGAATATTGGGAAGGATTTTTTATGTATGTATTATTCAATCCAAAAATCCTCAAAGAATGGGCAAAAGTGGATGTGTTGGAAGGTAGGATACACAGGACGAGTAATAGTCGTGAAGACTGGGAAGATTGCCCGGAATTGAAATCCGAGTATATAAGGTTACGCAGTTATGTAAATGCTGTGAAAGACAGAGACAAAAACTTGCATATAGAACACTATGGATGAGGAAAGGTACATATTCAACTTCGTTTAACATCGCGTAGAAGAATGTGAGCAAAAGGATGTTAGGGTGCGTAGATAAACATGCAAGTCCTAAAAGAGACGAACTATGAATATATGGAGGCTAAAATAAAGAGTAACAGAAAATTGGCGTTATTATCTTCCTTAGTTTGTTTTATCCTCTTCTTACTTACACTTATTTTTCCGTTATGTCTTCTTGGATTTATTATTACACTTTTTATTGCTTTAGGTTATTTAGGACGTTTAAGTCGGAATTTTAGCTGGAAAAAGGGCATAGCGGGCGAAAAAGAAGTGACAATGACTTTACAAGAGTTAGATAACTCTTATTATCTGCTCAACGATGTTGTGCTATATCCCAAACATGGAAATATTGATCATATTGTCCTGGGTCGAAACGGGATATTTGCTATTGAAACCAAAAATTACAAGGGAGAAATAGGTTGTAAGGAAGATGAATGGTATCTACTAACTTATCCTGCAAAAAAGAGAGGTGGTGGACGGCGAAAACGTCCAGTTAAAAAACCACTACGAAGCATTAGTAAGCAAGCAAAGAGAAATGCCACAACGCTAAAAAACATTATCGAAAAGCATATTGAAGACGTCAATCTAAAAACTCGCCAAATAGATGTGAATGGCATCGTCGCATTTGTTGATCCCAATCTGGAATTAAAATTACGAAAACCAACAGTAGAGGTTTTACGATTATTTGAATTGCCTGAATTTATTAAAAAGGCTAAAACAGATAATAGACTTTCTGATCAGGAATTAAAAGCATTTGGTACCATTATTTTAAAGTATTCTATAGGATAATAGAATATTTGCTTTGATGCTTGATGCATCAACGGAATACATCAGACTTTCATACTGGCTACTAACCACTAACCATGAATGCCCGATAGCAGTCTATCCTCCTAACTCAACAACCCCACCAAAAACTGCACATAATCTTTCAAATCTCGTATCCTGACGTTTTCATCCGCACCATGAGCATTACTATCCATGAAACTGCCAACGCCGAATGCACAAACCGGCTGCTTCGTCTTCTGAACGGCGTAAGCTACATCTAAACCGCCTTGCACCCCTATTATATGTTTAGAAACGCCAAAAGCTTCAGATGCCGCTTCCTGCACTTTTATTACCCATTCGGTACTCGGGTCTGTAAACATAGGCGGGTAGCCGGGTTTACAAAGCAACTCTAATTCTATGCCGTACTTCGTTTTTATAGCCTCTAACTCATCTTCGAACTCCTTTATCACTTCTTCCATGTCCTCTTCTGGAATATATCGCCGGTCGCCCTTTAATGTGCAACTTGGTGGTATAATGTTCTCCTTTACACCGCCGCTTATCATTGTAACGTTAAAAACAGGCATTATGTGCTTCTGACCACTTATTTCCGTCATATGCGGACTGCAAGGTGCTTTTGATTCTCTAACCTCCACCTTCTTTTTCAAGCCGGCTAACTCGGTTATCACAACTTTCGCTTCTTCTATCGCATTCACGCCCATAAACGGAATAGAGCTATGGCACGATTTGCCCTGTACCTTCAGCTCCCAGTTCAGCACTCCGTTCGTTGCTATCGCAATCCCTTCGTTATCGCCATCCATACAGAGGCAATAGTCGCCTTGAAGCAGTCCCGCATCTGCGAAGTAGCATAAACCGGAATAGGGTCCTATCTCCTCGTCTGTGGTCAACGCAACCCTGAGATTATATTTGCTATCCCAGTTCAGCTCGTTCATTACACTTAATGCCGTTAAAAGCGAAGCAACGCTACCCTTTGAATCGGCAACACCACGTCCATACAATCTATCGTTTTTTATTACCGTCTCAAAAGGAGCTGAACTCCAACCTTCTCCTGCGAGAACAACGTCTAAATGTGTGTATATCACAACGCTCTCCTTTGCGCCGCAATCTTTAGTAGCGAGCAGGTTCGCTCTTTCCCCGCTTAACTCATCATTCTTTTGCTTTGATTCGTACACATCATCTGGCATCTCTATCCGTTCGCACTGGAATCCGAAATCATCAAACACGGGAATTAGCATATCTACTATCTTTCCGTAATTTTCACCCGGCGGTACGAAAGTGGGTATCCTGACCAATTCCGTAAGCCAACCTATAAGTTCTTTTTCTTTCCCGTCTACTGATTTTTCTAATGCCGTTCTTTTTCGCTCTTCCATAAACACACCACTAAGTTTTCTATCACAAGTTAAAGTTTTATGTTTCTTTTTGTTAGACCGGTTGCTAAAAATACGGCATCAAAACAGAGTTGTCACTTAAAAAAATATTGCAGTATATTGTAAAATTATTTACAACGTGATATGATTTTGTATGGATTAAAAACGACCGTAAAACATAAATACAGCCAATCACAATTATTATTGTGGCGCTTTTAGGTAAACAGCGAAGCGTTAAGACAAAAATGAAGAAAGAAGAGCTAGTACATCTACATTTGTTGTTGGCGCAGTTGAAAAGGTATTGTGAACTAGAGGGTGTGAACTGTGATTTCGCGAGGTACAACGAGTTGGAGATTACACCTTTTCAGGTACATAGGAGCAAAGATGACCACAAGCAAGCTGTCTTCGTCCTCGGGAACGAACTGGTATCGTTAGCGGCAAGGAACAATATCCAGGTGAGCAAATAGCAAAAAGATACCACAAGGTGACGATAGGCAGAAGCACACAGTCGGTTTCTGCTGCGCTTTACCGTAGGAGAAACAAAGCGCTACCAAAGGAATTTGCCTTTGGCGTGGTTTGAGTGATGCTGTAAAACTCAAACCATGAAAAAAGCAAAAAGGAGGTGAAAAAATGAACAAAAACAAAAAACTAAGGTATACGAACAGGATTTTAAGTATGTTTGTTGTTGTCTTTGTAGTCTCGGCAGTCGCTATGATTGGAACCGCAGCCGCATGTCGGCTTCAGGACTGGGGCGATGCGCCGGATCCTACATATCCAACGATGGGGTGGGGCGTTGGTGCCAGTCATGAATATTCCGACTTACTTGGGCGATAGTGTGGATTATGAGGGTGATGGTCAACAGAACTCTACTGCCACAGGTGATGATACCGACAATGATGACGAGGATGGAGTTATATTTACATCATTATTGACGGCGGGCAGTACGGCCACTGTGGATGTGACTGCGCATGTACCTTTGTGCAGTACTGGTGGATATTTGAATGCGTGGATAGACTTCAACGGGAACGACGACTGGGCCGATCCGGGCGAGCAGATTTTTACGGATAAAGCGTTGAATGGTGGCCTCAACACACCGACGTTTCCTGTGCCAGCAGATGCAGAACCTGGCACGACCTTCGCGCGTTTCCGCTTCTGTAGCGGTGAAAATATGTGTTCGTTCTACGGTGGAAATGCTGCTGACGGCGAGGTTGAAGACTACATGGTGAAGATTGAAGATCCAGGAATACCTGAGTTCTCGACAATCGCAATACCAGTTGCGGGAATACTGGGGCTAATGTTCTTCTTCAACTACCGCAAACGCAGAAGAGACTAAAAAAAACTGTATGGGATTGGATTTTCCCAATCCTTCTTTATATTTTTTCCTGAGACATGAAGAATTAGTTTGAGCACTCTACAATTTCATAAAAACGCTCGAATCTGCCCTAGCTCATAGTTCTGTATCCTGCATCCTAACTGTCATACAAAATGCAACCCTTTTTTAGAACTGAAGAAGACATATAAGTACATGCACGAAAAATTTAGCTGTGTTGTAGTTGACTGGAACTATGCCTATGACCTTTGCCGAGATGTAAGCGGGAAGATAAAGGCTACGGGATTCACGCCGGAAGTGATAGTAGGAGTAGCAAGGGGTGGCTGGTATTTAGCACGTGTACTCTGTGACTTCTTCTTGCTTAAGGATTTGCTCAGCTTGAAGATGGAGCATTGGGGTGTAACAGCTACGATTACGGGTGATGCCGAGCTGAAATACGGGTTTGACGATGCGGCAATAGAGAAACTGAAATCGAAGCGAGTACTGATTGCTGATGACGTGACTGACACAGGGGACAGCATAAAATTTGTAGTTGAGTATGTAAAATCCTTGGGTGCGGCTGAGGTAAAGACAGCGGTTTTGCAGCATAAAACTTCTTCCTCGTTCGTACCCGATTACTACGGCGAGCTTATGAAAGACTGGAAATGGCTGATATATCCCTGGAGCATCCATGAGGACATAATGGATCTGGTGGAGAAGGTGATGGCTAAAAATAAAAGGATGAGTCTGGATGAACTAATAACGTCTATGAAGGATGAGTTTGACTTATACATGCCGTCTCATCTTCTGAAGGAGGTTCTGGAGAATATGGCGTTTCACGGTAAGATAAAAAGCAAAGAGGAGGCGGGAACGGTAGTTTGGATGCTGTGCTGATCCTTGTATAATTAAATACACCCATATCCACCAAGATAAAGTTTCTTCACTTCGTCATTCGCAAGTAAACTTTTCGCTTCGCCTTCAAACCTTTTCTTACCCATTTCCAGCACGTAACCGCGGTGACTCACGGATAACGCCATCCTTGCGTTTTGTTCCACGATTATAAGCGAAGTCCCCAACTCATTGATGTCCACGATTTTTTTGAATACCACCTCGCGGAGCTTAGGTGAAAGCCCACTGGAGGGTTCGTCGAGCAACAATAGCGTAGGCATAAGTATTAACGCTCTGCCTATTGCTACCATCTTCTGCTCGCCACCGCTCATGGTACCTACTTTCTGCTCACGTTTAGCCTCCAATTCTGGGAATATAGCCAAGACCTCTTCAAGTCCTGCCTCGAATCTATCCCTCTGAATAAAAGCCCCCATTTCGAGGTTCTCCCACACTGTGAGCGAAGGAAACACATTCCGTTCCTGCGGTACATAACCTATCCCTTTCCTTACTATTTTATCTGGTCTCACCCGTGATATATCCGAACCATCAAACAGTATCCGCCCGCTTCTTAACTTCACGAGCCCGAAAATGGTCTTCATTAACGTTGATTTGCCCGAACCATTTGGCCCGATTATCGTGACTATCTCGTCCTTCTCTGCCTCCATTGATATGCCCTGGATAATATTCACGTCCGTATAGCCCGATACAACGTCTATTAGTTTTAGCATATCGTGATTTCGCCTTCTCTCTCTTTTATGTGATTAATACGTAGTCAATATATTTTTTGTGCTCGTTTTGCGTTAATACTACAGAGAATTTTGAAAAACTCCCCCCCCTAAAGAAAATAATTAAGGGATTACATAATCGGCGGAAGATGATGAAATAAATCATGGGAAAAAAGATGCGCAAATTGCACTCTAAAACGCTAAAAAAGTAAAGTTTATATGTTGT
>JAPWVK010000049.1 GCA_029241965.1 Candidatus Methanophagales archaeon | reverse complement strand
GTTCCTTTCAGGAAAATTCCATCGCCACCTGCTTCGCATCCCTGATCTACTCCTGCGGTATTGTTGTAGATCGTGTTATGGGTTATGGAGCTATTACAGACAAATAACGCTTTAATTCCGTGTATCCCCGTGGCAACTGAAAGATTCCCGTTGTGGTGTATTGAACAGTTGTAAATAGTATTGTTATAGATTATATAGTCCTGAGAACCTTTAAGGTAAATTCCGTTGCAGAAGTTTTTGATCTCCAGATTCTCTATCGTTACATTATTGTACCTGAAGTGCATAGCGGCACCATACCAACCGAAGACATTCATAATACCGGTATGTGGAAAACTGCCAGTACATTCTCCATGATTGACTCCGTCTAGCGTATAACCGTCACCGTCGATGGTAATACCGTCCGCACCCATAATCAAGCCATATCCTGTCGGGCATGTCATATCTCCGTCGAATGTATAGTCTCCTACTACCGTATCGCCGCAATTGCAACTACCAGGACCACCTATCGTATTGCTGCAATTCGCAGCACTCGCGCTTCCTACTGCTGCGACTAAGAACACTGCCGCTATTGCCACTACCAAAAGCCTTTTCTTAGAAAGAAAAGCTTTACCAACAAAATTTCTTTTCAAAGAAAGTTTCAAGAACAAAATTTCTTTTATCATTCCTCTCATTTTTCACTCACTCTTCCCTTATCCTCCATTATTTCTTTTAGCACAGGTTTTCTTTTTGTAAAAGTAAAAGATATGTTAGGGATACAAATACATAACCCTAAAAAGATTCGGTTTTAGCGTATAAACCCTAAAAAGATTCGGTTTTTTTACCTGCTCCTAACCCCTCTTCGCTGTTTTATCTGCGACTTCGGTTCCCTCGAAGCAAGGATACCGGAAACGGAAGGCAGAGTTTGAAGTCATGCTTGCCGATTGCGAAGCATTTTGATCAAATTTTCGGAAAGTTTAAATCGAGACGAAATTAGCTTCCGCATAAGGATACATATTTCTTGTGTCCCAGAACTCACCATAGCCATCCTCAACTACCCTTTTTCCCATTTCCTCGTTCATTTCACACAATTCCATCATTACCTTACAGCTTCCCTTATCATCAAACAATTCCATCCGCAATCACCTCATTAACGTGTAATGTATGCAATCCCGTTTGATATACAATTAAATGTTGTACTACATCCCTTTGGTAGCGACTTAGATTTTAATATAGTAAGGATCCATGCACCGATTCCAGACGCCACTTATCTACTCTACGAAAAAAAGAGAATAAATAATTGTAATTGTTTAGCAAACCACAAGATTACACCGATTTTCACGAGAAAATATTAATAGGGGTCAGGATTAAGCACTCTATTGGCTCTTTTATCCCCTGTTAACCCAAACTTCTTGTGCTAATCTCGTGGAATCTCGTGGTTTTTTAGATTCGCTATACTTTTCTTTTTCTGCGAGAGAACAGGAACAACAGTCCAAGTATTGTGGCGACTGGTATCGCTATGGTCGAGAACTCTGGAATTGGCTCAAACTCGTCACCTATTGCATCAAGTGCATCAGCCCTACCGTAACCAAAAACGTTGTCATATCCCGAACTGCCCAGGTCCACTGCCGACTCGTTCATCATAGTACGGATTTCAGCACCGGTTTTGGTGGTATCCGCACCCCAAAGCTGAGCTGCAATGGCAGCAATGTGTGGTGCCGCCGCACTGGTCCCATAAAAAGTACTGGGGAAACCGCCAGCACCTGTTACAGTTACTCCATCGATTCCGCAGAGGTCAGGTTTGTCACGGCTTACTCCAGGCAAAGGATAACTGATTGTTACAGGACCTTGTGACGAGAAAAACTCTATATTGTTGGGATCGTTGGCGTCAATTGCACCCACAGCAATAACGTCAGGCACAGCTTTATGACCAAAGATCGAATCGGCAGGGACGATATTGTTGGTGTAAACCTCTGCGCCGTTTCTTGGATAAATGTAAACTTCAAGTGTTTTCGTTTCGGCTGCGCCATTATAGTTACCGACATCAATTTCAGCAACAATAGTGGAACTACCAGTATTAGTGTAGCTAACCCACTCGAGGGGGTCAGCAGCGCCATTTTGGGGATACATGCTGTAATCCAATGCCGCCCAATCAGATATGTTAAACAAAAAAAGGTCGTAATCATTGTTAGAATTATTAAATTGATCATTCCACTGCAGGATGACTGTCACCCCGCCTCCTTGGGGAATATTTACATATAAAAATTTACCGTGGACATCCCAGTAGTCTTCTCCCCCATAGCTAGTGATATCATATCCACTATCATAATAATCGCCCTGGTAATGTCTTTGAGCAGCATTGCCCGCAGCAGAAACATAAATGATGTCGTTACTGTCAAGCACCGTAGTCAGGTGTGAAGCGATTATACCGTCTTCAAAAAAGGGTTCAGCGATCCAGCCAACATCATCGCAGATGACGTCGCACCCGGCAGTCACAAGCGCATCAATAGCATCGTTAAAGGCGAGCCTGTTAGCACCATGATCGTGGAAATAAAGGTCTGCATCCGGCACCATATCATGAACAATCTCGAGCAGGGCAGTTCCCTCGTCACCGCCTTGCGTGTTACTCAGTACATTCAAGCCGGCAGGCAGGTCGCCAGAACTTTGAGCACTCGCCCGATTGTCCACACCATCTGAGATAATTCCGACCTTAACACCAGAACCGCTTTGGGTGTATGATGTGCGCACGTCATAAGTGCGATGAATTGCATCTCCTTCGGTCGTAACTAAACCTGTCATCACCAACGGCGGCATAACCGTGCGTATGGTTCGCACCGCTTCCAGAGAAGCTAACTTCTCCAGATCTTTCACTTCTACCCATGCAACGGCAATGTGATTTTTATCGTCCCTGTCCGTGACTTCCCAAACATAAGGCTCAATGGTTTGCGTTCCTGCGGGTGACTTGAGGTAGATATAAACATAAACCAGATCATTTACTACTACACGACGGTCCGGTTTGGGCGAAACGGAACCCGCTGGGCGGAACTGCCCTGAATTTTTCATCTTCATCTTGTGAGTTTCCATGTTTTGCCCCTGTGGTAGAAAACGAGTATCGAGCAGTTGAAGAACATCGGTGCTCAGTTTCTTTTGTGCATCGGTGAGGCTTGATTTAACGTTTTCGATTGGCAAGATACGTTCTCCTTTAGAAGCAGAGGATATGTCTACGGTTCCTTTTGTATTCGTTGATTCTGATGCTATACCGGGTATTACAGCGATAAACGCTGAAACGGTTGTTATCACTACTAGCATTATCCCTATCGCTTTTTTATTTCGCAGTTCTTTCATTTTCTTTTCATCAAACATTTTTATTTCCCCTTTCTTAGCACAAACCTTTTCTTCGAAAGAAAAGCTTTACCAAAAGAACTTTCCTTTCTTTTTTTCTTTCTTAGCACAGGTTCTTTCTTTTTCTGCACAGCATTTTGATCAAACTTTCCTAAAGTTTGAAAAAGAAAGAAAGTGTTGGGGGAAAAAATTAAAACCCCCTATATTTTCTATTTTTTGCTATCGGCTTTACCGATTCACTCAAATTGGCATTACGCGTATTGGTCCAAGCTTAATCGGTCTTGACGTTAATGTTGGTGTTGGCTTTGGCTCTTCTGGCTCATCGCAGCTCACCGTCCCGTCCTGACCGACGTAGAAGACCTTACCGTTAACCGTGACTTTCCAGTCCGGATAGTATGGACTCGCATCGCGGTGCACAAGCTCGATAGTTGGCTTCGACTTGAGAACCTCAAGATCCCGGGCATCCTTCCTGGCTACTACATGCAGCTCATCGAGTACCTCACCAAGTGCAAGCTTCATTGCCTCTACCTTCGATACCGGCAGATACTTCACCGGGTTCTCGACCCAGGAAGCTTCCTTGAAGCTGCCGTCCGCTGCGTCCACGAGCACCACGACAAGTGTCTTCTCGACTTTGACTGGCTCGATTGGTACCGGCTTGAGCTCTATCTTGTCTGCCACACGCTTCACACGCTCGAGCTTCTTAAGACCGCTTGCTTTTGGTCTCTCGATCTCAACCGGCATCTTCTTTACCGGCAGTCTTACATCCACAGGTACGTTGAACGGCACGACGTAGTAGTCGCCATTATCGATTGTGACGAGCATCGGTTTACCCGGCACGGTCTTTGCAAATACCGCTGCAAATTCAGAGTCGTATGGCACGAGCTCCTCATTCACACCGTCTATTGCCGCCTGCACTATCTTGAGCATCTCGTCGTCTTTGACTACTTTCTCAAGTGCCAGTTGCCTGATGCCGTACATCATCATCGGCTCCTCAGCCAGCATTGGCGTTATCGCACCATCAAACCTTGGTCTTGCAGGGACTAACCTCACTTCACGATCAGGCTGCTCCGGAGGCTCGAAAAGCCCAACATACTTGTACTGGTAGTTATCGCAGTCACTGACGCCACTAAGATTGTGGTAATACTCGTCTGTCCACTGATCCACGGTCTTGTAGCTGTTCTCACCGATACTCTCTGGACCGTCATTTGGATCATTGATCCAGAACCCGTAGATGTCGTAATTACCCGGAGACTGTGGATACGGATCCTCACTCGTGTGTATTCCTCTGACTACCATCCAGTTGGAGTAGTCTCCATAAGCTGGCACCGGCGCAGGTCCGAGATGCTGCCAGTAGCAGGTGTAGTGTAGCATGTAGTTGAGCCCATCCGTTGTGTTCGCAGCCGAATACAATCCATAGTTTCTACCAATTCGCCACATCCAGTTGCGGTTCAAAGTCTCCTTCATGCCCATTGGGTCAACATACTGAAGGTCTGCGTTGCATGCCGTGTTGTTCGCGATACCTGTCTCGTTCAGCTCTGCCTGGTTTGGCACGTCTCCTGTATCATAGTAATGTCCTATGCACGCCTGCATCACCGCTGGACCACTCCAGTTATCCTGCTCCTTCGTGTAGTATGGATAGTCTGGATAGTAGTTCAGACAGTAGTGGTTGAGTATAAGGTCCTTTGTTATTCCTCCATTATCGATATCGGCTTGTTCAACCGTGTGGTTTGTGACGTTGCAGTTATACTCGTGAGTTGAGATCTCTTCGCATCCAACGATGAGAAGCTCCTCATTAGGACTAATATCAGGATCTAGTCCTCCAGGGTCCTTCAGGGCACCTATAACGAGCTCGTAGTAGTTGCCGTCTATTTTAGCGGTCCATTTCTTGTCGGTGTACTCCCGGTTGCTTATGTCAACCTTATCCAGGTCTACTGAAGCGCTACCGTTGATTTTGAAGCACGAATACGTGCATCCGGTCGTTTCGTCGTCATCATAATTCGATGCCGTATCGCATGTATTCTCATCGCCGTGATTTCCTGTGCCGAACATAACAAATATGTCCATATGCTCATTACCACAGACCGTATTGTCAAACATGGCATTATTCGCTGAAGCTCCATCGCTTCTGCCTATGCTAATTCCGCAACCATTGCCGCCATCAAGAGCGGTGTAGGCGGAACCGTTCTTATTGTTGCACGCGATGTTGTTGGTTAGGTTGTTATAATTGCCGCCTATATGAATTCCAGATCCCCAGTTATTTGACGCATCGTTATAACTAACGTTATTATGGTCTGTG
>JAPWVK010000048.1 GCA_029241965.1 Candidatus Methanophagales archaeon | reverse complement strand
TGTAACCTTCTTTCAACAAAAGAAGGTAATGCAGTCGTTCTTTTATCTTCCCCTCCTTCTCACTTTTGTATCGCTTTTCTAACTCTTTTAAATCAATATTTTTCAACTCCATAAAATCATGTTATTGTCCTATTATTTATAGCCTACACTATATTTTCGTAATAGGTTCTTCAGATAGTTTGTGTTCTAGCTTTTCCAGGCGTTTTTTTGATTTTTGAAGTTTTTCTGCGAGTTTTATTTTTTGTTCTTCCTAGCTTTTATATTACTAAATTTAGTAGTATTCATACGAATAAGAAAAAGTAAGAAAAGCCAATGAATACCGGAAAGGAGGCATCTTAAACCCTCATACTAAAACCTATTACTAAAAATGGTTAAAGTTACGGGTCTATATTATCTTGTAAATATTCACACTATCATCAGAATAAACGATCTTGAAACCTTGTATGCTATCTTCTGACCACATTCGCACCAATATGGTCTTATAAAACTCATCACTGCCTACATGCACTTTTTCCGTACCATAAGCGCCTATATTTATAGCACCAAAGATACTTTCTTCTACATCACTCCTCGTAACGAATAGGTATTCTGCATTATATTTTTCCATGAATTCTTTTGTCAGAGCCGAGTCATTTGTTATCAATGCCGTGCTGACATCAGTTATTATCTCATCAGAAAGTAGTAGTTTCTTCTCTTCCCAGCCTTCCTCGTCCCATCCTGCTACAACTTTCTTCAACTTCTTTGATGCTGCATACGCAACAACCTCTCTCTGTATAGCCCCTAATCATTCCACCATAATCCCACCAGCACAAGAATTTAGCATCTTTTGGAGTATTGTTTTTTAACCAATCAAGAGCAGGAATATAACTTTTATTCCATCTGTATCCAACATAAGTTTTTTCATCAACTGTGAAGTGTATGCAAGTAGTTTCATAATCGCCGTGGGTATATAACCACAATGACCCATTATACCTGCCACCCATAACCTCTTTCAATTCTTGCTTTTCTATGGGTGGAGAATGGGAACTTATACATCCGGTGGATCCAACTAACAGCATCACAAAAATTAATACTACTACCTTTTTGTAGTTCATGTGCATATTACTTCAAGCCCCTATTGATATTTTAAAGGTGCTGGTTACGATTGAAAGATGACCTTAGAGATAAAAGAAGTGGATGCGTACTACGGAGGCGTGAAAGTACTGGAGGACGTGGATTTCCGTGCGGCAGAAGGCGAACTTTTTGGTGTCATCGGACCGAACGGCTCGGGAAAGACAACATTACTGAGAACAATCAGTCGTATCTTAAGACCGCAAGTGGGCACTATTTTATTAGAGGACAGCGATGTAATGAAGATGAAGGACAAGGAGTTTTCACGGAATTTCGCAGTCGTGCCACAAGATACCGCTGTTAATTTCGACTTCTCTGCTCGTGACGTCGTGCTTATGGGCAGGAATCCGCATCTGGGCCGGTTAGAGCTGGAAACTGATAATGACCTGGAAATAGCGAAGCGGAGCATGGAACTTACCAACTGCTGGCATCTGGCGGAAAGACCGATTACGGAATTGAGTGGTGGCGAGCGGCAGCTTGTTATAATAGCGAGAGCGTTAACGCAAGAGCCCCGGGTCTTACTGCTGGATGAACCCACGTCTCATCTCGACATAAATTATCAAATAGGTATAATGGAGCTTCTGAAGCGGCTGACCACGCAGGAAGGATTGATAGTAATAGCAGTAATCCACGACCTCAATTTAGCCGCTCAATATTGTGACCGTTTAGTATTGCTGCACAAGGGCAAAATAGTTGCTCTGGGCGCACAGTCAGAGGTATTGACTGCGGCTAACATAAAAAGAGCCTTTGGTGCGAACGTTATAGCTAAACGACATGCGTTAACTAATCTACGCTACATATCGCCCGCTCCGGCTACTATAAAACACCGTCGGTCGGGTGCAAGTGAAACTAAGGCTACGATTCATCTGATATGTGGTGGTGGTGAAGGCGCATCGTTAATGCACCTACTCACGGAGAACGGTTACAAAGTGACTGCGGGTGTGGTGAACCTGCGGGATACTGATTATGAAGTTGCACAGCTCTTGAACATTCCGATAGTGCCCGAAGCACCTTTTTCTTCGATAGCGGATGATGCGTTTCGGGCGCATTTAGCGATGATTAACGAAGCAGATGTCGTTGTGCTGTGTGGTATTCCGGTGGGCTTCGGTAATTTAAGGAACCTGGATGCGGCAGAGGCGGCGTTGGGAATGGACAAACCCGTACTTCTGCAGGATGCTAATAGTATAGGCGACCGTGATTTCACGGGTGGAGAAGCCACAAAACGGCTCAGCGAGCTGAAGACCAAAGGTGCATTGCCTGTTAGGGATCCGGATGAGATGCTTGAGAAGCTTACCCATATAAATTTTAAATGACGAAGTTATTTTTAACTGCACGTCCCAAAAGAACACAAAATGCAAAGAGAATATAAAAGACACGGCTTTTTCCGGTTTGTCCATGAGGACAGCAGAAACCGGGAACTAATGTGCTTGAAGCCGGGCGAATCAGGAATAAACACCCTTTGTAGGGTCATGGAAGTTTCGACTAAAAAGATAAGGACTAAGGAAGGGCAGGAAAAAGTGGTTCTTACAGGAGTAATTGCGGATTACACCGCGAAACTCCCGTTCGTTTCGTGGACGGAACGAGTGGTCAAGAATAGAGTAGTACAGATAGAGAACGCTCATGTAGCGGAGTGGAAAGGACTGCCCACGCTGTATATCGGTAAAAAGACGCACTTGCACGATCCAGATATTGATTTCCCGGATTATGCCGAGTTGAGAAAGCCCAAGAAGAGGACGATAGAAGATATAGTCGGTTGCGGTGGTGCGTTTGATGTAATCGTAGAAGGGGATATAGTGTCAAGTTCGGCGGATGAAAATAGAATGGTGCTGGACGATGGTACCGGGGCGGTATTTCTGGATTCAGGAGCGAATAGCACGGGCATTTCGTTTGGAACGCCGGTAAAGGCGAGAGGTAATGTAGTAGCGGAATCGGAAGGGGAATATGTATTGATAGCGGAAAAGGTTAAAGTAACGGAAGGCGGGCTTGTGATAAGAGAGTTGAAGCACTTTTTGTCGCGGTACACTTGACGTAAGTAAATGCAAAATATAGTCATTCCGAAAAGTGTAACCACAAGATTGCACAGATTTTCACGAGATTATTTATTAATTTACTAAAGAAACTTTTTTTTTGCTTTCCTTTTAGCACAAACCTTTCTTAAAAAGAAAGCTTTACCAAAGAAACAAGGGTTTTCTTTTTCTGCGAAGCGTTTTTGATAAACCTTTTCTTAAAAGGTTTTAAAGAAAAAGTGTTGTGTTAATCTCGTGGTTTAATAATTGCAATTTGTTACAGGAATGACTATTTAAGCATGATAATAGTAAAGGTAATGGTGAATACAGGATGAGAGTCACGATATTAGGCGGAGCAGGAGGTATGGGGCGATGGTTTGCCACTTTTTTCAAAGACAACGGTGCTGAAGTTAGAATAGTAGATAAAAGCGCAAAAACTGAAGCAATAGCCGAAGAACTGGGTGTGCAATTCATGAATACCGATATTTCCAGGCTGCCAGACGAATCGCAAACAGAAAGGATTGTGGATACTGACGTATTGCTGCTATCGGTGCCCATAGACTTGACCGGAGCTTTAATAGAGCGTGTGGGGCCAGAGATGCGTGACGGCTCGTTGTTGATGGACATAACGTCAGTGAAGAAAGCGCCGGTAGAGTTGATGAGCCGGTTTACAAACGAGGGTGTGGAACTGTTAGGAACACATCCTTTATACGGGCCTTCTGCGAAGAGTATGCGGGGTCAAACTGTTATATTCGTGCCGTTGAGGAAAGGTCCGCTATACGAGTGGGTATATGGTATGTTTGAGCGTAACGGTGCGAAGATAGAGATTTTGACGGCGGAGGAGCATGACGAGATAATGTCGGTCATTCTGGGATTGCCACATTTTATTCTTATTGCGTTTGGCGTTACGTTAAAGGAGCTTGAGTTTGACATTGAACGGTCGCGGAAGTTCATGAGTCCGATGTACGAGATTTTAACGGATTTCGTGGGGCGGATATTGCATCAGGACCCGCGTCTGTACGCACTGATGCAGACTAATTTTGAGATGGGTAGGATACACGAAACGTTTTTGGGGTGTGCAAAGAGAATACAAGAGTTGGTAGCGGCGGGTGATGTAGATGCGGTTATGGCTGAGATGGTGGCGGTAAAGAAGCATTTTGGTGATACGGCACAAGCAATGGAGGATTCGGATGGGGTGATTGAGGAAAAGATAAATCGTAGTTGTGAGAACCACGAGAGTGCACGGTACAAATAAAAAGAAAAATAGGGAAAGCAAAAATCCCCTATTTGAAGTCTATTCAATCTATGATAACCGAATTGCCGGTATCCAATCGGTATATACCTTTCCGTTTACATCGGTGAACTCATCACAAGTAATAGTTCCACCTGTTGCATCCTTGTATTCAGGCACATGTATTATCTGCGGATACGAACCTGTTTCTATAACGTAACGGTATTCCCGACCTTTCTTTAGCGTGACAGAAGGCGTAATAGTTAGGTTCTGCCAGTCGTGCTGGTAACCTGACCAGTTGCCACTTGCTTTCAAATCACCGTTTTCGTATAGCTTGATTGACTTGGTATGTCCGCCGGTGCCAGCACACGGATATGTGTACAATTTGCTAACCTCGATGTCACAGGGAGGTTTTATTTTACCTTCGTGTGTGCCCATGATGCTCGGGTAAGTGCCTTCGCCTGTGTCAAAGATTGCAAGTGCAGGTGCAAAGTAATTTTCCCAATGTTCCATCAGCGGATAAGTGTCATTATCTCCATCTATGCTGTAAGGTGTATCCCAAATCCCACACCCATCTATCTCTTCTGCTTCTGGATACTTTTCTTTATAATCGCTCCAGTAGTTGCCCATGTAGTTTGTGTACGTGCTACCGTTGTAAGTATAGGTTATTTTTTCTGTGGAGTTCCAAATGTTGGTTGAATTGAAAGAAGAAACGTTATCAGTATTATTTATGAAATTATTGAGATAGATTTTGTTGTTGCTGGACAATGAGAGGTAAATGCCGTAGTAGTCGTTGTTGCGGACTTTATTGCCTGTAACGGTGTTATTGTTGGAGGAATAGAAGAAGATGATGCCACCACCGTTGTTACTGACATTGTTACTTGTAACGGTATTGTAGCTGCTGGAATCACTGAGGCTGATGCCATAGCTGTTGTTGCTGACATTGTTACTTGTAACGGTATTGTAGCTGCTGGAATAGTAGAGAAGGATACCTTCATCGTTGTTGCTGACATTGTTGTCTATAACGGTGTTATTATTACTGGAATGGAAGAGGCTGATGCCCTCATTGTTGTTGCTGACATTATTGCCTGTAATGGTATTGTGGGTGCATAAATACCAGAGGGTGATACCGTCCCTATTGTTATTGACATTGTTGCCGGTAATGGTATTGTTGCTGGAAGACCAGAGGCGGATGCCTCTATCGTTGTTGTTGCTGAGACTATTACCGGTAATGGTGTTGTTGCTGGAAGAGTAGAGATGGATACCGCAATAGGGTAAGATGTCGCCATAGATGCTGTTGTTGCAGACTTTATTGCCAGTAATGGTGTTATTGTTGCAGGAAAAGTAGAGGAGGATGCCATCACCAATGTTGTTGCTGGCTGTATTGCCAGTAATGTTATTGCCGCGGGAAGATGAGAGGTAGATGCCGTAGTGATTGTTGCTGGCTATATTGCCGGTAATGTTATTGTAGCTTGAATTTACCTTGATCCCTGCCCCTGCTCCTGCCCCTATTCTCGAATTAGTTGCATTGAATCCTTTAAGCGTAATCCCATCTGCAGAAAGAGTAATCGCACTACCGTTCCCATCTGCATCCACCACAGGTTTGCCGTTATCGGTGTCCGCGCTCACTAAAATAAGCTGCTTTGTCACATTCACGTTCTCATAATAAATTCCAACGTCAACCGTAATCGTATGCCCGTCTTTTGTATCGGGGTCATCTATCGCATCCTGAATCTTGGAAAAAATCTTGCCTGTATCAATGTTGTGGACTGGCAGTGTTTTCGATGTTACATTCCATATCCACACCCGCATATCCGAGCCATTTGCATTTGTCACTATTGCCGAAACGTTCCACGTTCCAAGAACAGCACTCGTGTTCGTATAGGCTGCCGAAATCACGCTCGTGTTCTTTTGAACCTCTGTTCCGTTTATGAACCAGCTTACGTTTACCATTTGGTCAACAGTTAAGTTAAAGGTTCTCGTTGCGCCTTCTATGTCGCTCACCGGTGATGAAGGGCTGAATAATGTGATTGTCGGTTGCTTTTCGCTCGGAGCAAAGTAGTTCTCCCAATGCTCTATCAGCGGATGAGTGTCATTATCTCTATCTATGCTGTAAGGCGTATCGCCAATTCCATCGTTATTTGTATCATTTCCTGCGAATACATAATCGCTCCAGTAATTACCCACGTAGTTTGTATAAGTGCTGCCGTTGTATGTATAAGTCATTTCTTCTGTTGAATTCCAGATATTGGTTGAATCCTCAGAGTAAGCGTTATCAGTGTTATTTACGAAATTATTAAGATAGATTTTGTTGTTGTTGGAAGAAGAGAGGCGGATGCCGTCATTGTTGTTGTCGCGGACAGTGTTATTTGTGATAATATTGCTGTTGCTGGAAGAGGATAGGTAAAAGCCGTCATTGTTGTTGTCGCGGACAGTGTTGTTTGTAATAATATTGCTGTTGCTGGAAGAGTAGAGCTGGATGCCGTCATCGTTATTGTCGCGGATATTATTGTCTGTAATAATATTGCTGTTGCTGGAGTCCCCGAGCTGGATACCATCATAGTTGTTGTTGCTGACAGTGTTGTTTGTAATAATATTGCTGTTGCTGGAATAGAGGCGGATGCCGTCATCGTTATTGTCGCGGATATTATTGCCTGTAATAATATTGCGGTTGCATGTATCGCGGAAGTAGATGCCTCTGAACTTGCTGTTGGTAACGTCGTTACCGGTAATGTTGTTGTGGCTGGAATAGTAGTAGAGATGGATGCCGTCATCGTTATTGTCGCGGATATTATTGCCTGTAATGTTGTTGTGGCTGGAGTAGGAGAGATAGATGCCGTCATCGTTGTCGCGGATATTATTGCCTGTAATGTTGTTGCTGCTGGAGTGGGAGAGGGAGATACCACTATCGCTGTTGGTGACAGTGCTACCTGTAATGGTGTTGTTGCTTGAGGTTATCTTGATTCCCGCATCATCTCTCCAGTGACTCCCTGAGTTGGTCACTGTGAACCCCTCAAGCGTAATTCCATCCGCGCTTAATGTAATTGTACTATCACTGCCGCCAGCATCTACAACAGGTTTGCCCGTGCCTGTATCCACGCCCTTTAATATGAGCTGCTTGGTCACGTCCACGTTCTCATAGTAGGTGCCGCTATGCACCTCGATTGTATCGCCTGGATCTGCTGCTTCGATGGCTGCCTGGATGCTGGGGTAGTTACAGCCGCTAGGACACACGGTATATGTAGTTGCGGAAGCGCAGCCGACACATATAGTTAATGCCACGAGTATGACTACAGAAATCAGTAGTACCGTTTCAATTTTTATCCCTTTTTTCACTTTTTCATGAATTTCTTTACCGTTATTCATTTCTGCTGTTTTAATGTCTCCGTGTTTACGCTTAATGTCTACTTGCACTTCACACCACAATTGTCCTGCGATAGACGACACAGGTATAACATTTTGAGTCATGATTTTACTTGGCTGTTTCCCAATTTTATCTTCTAAAAACAATTTTATCTGATTTTCTGGATCCTCTATTCAACAATATATCTCTTTCTTTTAGTAAACAAGCTCTATTATGTTTTATTGCATCCTCATAATTGCCTGATTCCCAAGCTCTCATACATTTATACCCATCGCCATTAAAGGGATCCCCATATTGCTCGATCCCTAATGATCTTACAACGTCCTCCTTTTTCTCATATCTTTTAGAATTTAGTTCCTTAAAAATAATTTCCTGATTAATCTGGTAGAACAGAATACAAGTTTCAAAATCAGCATTGAAAGCATAAAAAGGGTCATCAAGTTCATTAACTACGCTTGAAATATATTCATTTAAATGGGCGACTTCCTCTTTGTTGGTTCTACACTTGATTACTAATTCTTTATCCATTAAATACCCGAATATCACTGGTTTGATATCTACATATCGTCTACAATCTCTAAAATCATTGCTAAAATCGCCAGTAGTTTCGAGATCTATTATGCAGCCATCAAAACTTGATTCTATTTTTTCTGTATGTTCAAACATTTCATAACTCCGTTCATTTAGGTATTTTGTCTATCTATTAGATTTTTTTCTATTATATCCTTTTCTCATTTTGTTAATAGTAACTTTACCAAATGTGTATAAATTAAGACGACCTTCTAATTTATTTCCTCTTTCTATTAAATTTGACGCACTTGTTTACCGCAGAGCACGCAGATAACCCATAGAGTCAGGATAAATATTTTATCTCGCCTTAGCGCACTCGTGATCTCGGCGGTAAACAAATACAATTGGGCGATTGGAACTACCCCTGTGCTAACTAAGACGCTCTAAATTTCCCCGAAAGGTTTTTGTTCCCTATATGCCAATCTTCACACCAATCTCTCCGGGACCTTTTGAGTCCTCAACAAATCATCTATGCTTTCTCTCGACCGTATCAAATCCACCGCTCCATCGTTTACCAGTACCTCAGCACATCTCGGTCGTCCATTATACTGCGAGCTCATTGAGAAACCATAAGCACCGACATCCTTTATTGCGACCAAATCACCGCTCTTCACTTCTGGCAGCATTCTGTCCTTCGCTATTATATCGCCCGATTCGCATACGGGACCTACAACGGTATATAACGTAGAAGCACGCTCATTTTGCCTGTTCGCTACCACCACTTCGTGGTACGCATCGTACATTACAGGTCTTATCAGCAGATTGAAGCCGGCATCTATCGCCACGAAATTCTTATGCGCGGGTTTAACTACATTTACACGGCTTAGCAGTATGGTAGTTGTGCCCACGATAGACCGTCCCGGCTCCAATATCAGTTTTAGATTTAGCCCCAATGACTTCATCCTATCCACAAGAACAGGTAGTATTACTGCTGCGAGGTCGTCAGGCGTAGGCAGTCTCTTTTTGTCCTCTTCGCTATAGCCTATTCCAAGCCCGCCGCCGAGGTCCACGAATTCGAGTTCTATTCCCCGTTCATGCAATTGCTCCACAAGGTTCATCATCTTCTCCGCCGCTTCGCCAAATACGTCCAGCTTCAGTATTTGCGAACCGATATGACAATGCAAGCCAGTAAGAGCGATGTTTCTATACTGCACCGCTTCTTCGCACATGGACATAATTTCATGGTATGGCACGCCGAATTTCGATTCTTTCAAACCCGTGGCTATCTTTGGATTCACTGCAGGCGATACATCGGGGTTCACACGCATGGCTATCTCCGCTTCTTTGCCCAGCTCGTCAGTAACCGCAGCTAAGACTCTCAGTTCGCCAAGCGAATCCACGGATATCTTTACACCAGACTCTACCGCTTCTCGCAAGTCGTCTTCACTCTTTGAATTACCGTTGAACAAAATCTTTTCCGTCGGTATGCCCGCTAACTTCACCAGTTGAAGTTCACCACAGGAAAACACATCCGCACCCGCACCTTCACTCGCCAGTACCTTCAATATCGCCAGATTGCCGTTCGCTTTTACTGCAAAAAATATGTCGGTATCTATGCCCGTGCGGGACTTCCCAAAAGTCCTTTTATAATTCCTGATATTCGCTCTTAACTTGTTCTCATCGGTTACATAAAGCGGCGTACCGTATCGTTCCGCCAGCTCTACAACGTCAGCACCGCCAAAGAATAGATGGTCTTCTTTTGCCATTTCGCTCTTGCTATAACTTTGTCTGTTTTGATATATATTATTTCGTAATTGTTACTTTTCGTGTTGGGTTAAGCTTGTTTTGACTTGAATTATCTATAAACGTAACTCAGTATGTTTAAACAGAAACAAATCCGTTGATTTATAACACTTTTGTTCAAAGGCACTAAGACCATGAAAAATCCATATCATTTTGAAACGATAGCAAAACCCATAAAACCCCTGAAAGATTGTATGATTCTTGGTTATCTTGTCTTAACACCGGAACAAACATGGAACGTGGGCTGGAATTTGTTTGAAGCAAGTACGAAGTTGGAAGATGCAACGAAAATTTAAGACAAGGAACATGGAACTCAAATGAGTATTCACATCCCCGCCCCCATTCTCCCGAAGGATGTCTCTTTTGCCCTTCTTTCTATTATATCCTCTATGCTCTTACTTTCTCTTATACTCTGCACGGAGCCGAGGAAATTGAAGAGAGCCTTCAAGTAAGGACTTTCATCGTTACCCTTTATCACCATTGACTTCCCTATAGTCATCTCCCTTAATATACCCGCATCTACAAGGTCGTTTATGACTTTTCTAACGGTGACGTGACTCACATTGAGAGTGTTAGCAAGTCCTGTGATGTTGTCGAAATATCCGTTGTTGTTGTAGAATGTGCGCACCACCTTCAGGTGTATGCTATTTTTCCCGAATATCTTTTTTAGTATGTCCATGTAATATTATTTAGTGATATCCCTACCTATTTGTTACGATCATCTAAAGAAAAATCACAGTAATGTTCAAAGAAAATTCAAATTATATACCAAAAAGTTGCTACAATACTAATTTTTGTGGTGCGTTGATGGAAAGTATTTTTAGCGGCGTCGTGACCTAACGATAAGCAGCATCGCAGAGTACTGCAGTTGCAAAAAGACCATCAAAGCAGTGAAGTTTCTTTAAACGACTTACAAACCCCTTTAACCGAACACCTATGCAGTTGTTACAGTAGAGTCCGCGGAGAATACAGATGGCTAAACCACTCAGTTACCTCTTCTCAGCGCTCTCCGTGATCTCAGCGGTAAAAAAACACATTATTTCAGGTCGGTCAGCATTATAGCCCTGCTTATCCTCAATACGTCTATCAAATACTCACAAGCACGGAACGCCTCTTTTCTGTGCTCCGCACCTACTAAAATAGCCACGATACTATCGCTAACGTCTAACAAACCTTTCCTGTGCACAATTTCCACTGATTCTATGTCAAACTTTTCCAGTGCTTCTCGTTTTAGGTTCTCAAACTCAGTCTCTGCCGTTTGCTCATCCACTGTGATCTCCATCCCTTTTGTTGCACCATCGTCATCCCGCACGACACCGAGGAACGAGACAATACAGCCCAGTTCCGGTTTTTTCATGCCTTGCACAAGAGTATCGAGTGGAATATCTTGTTTTGTAATCATTTTTAACACTTTATTTGCCATTTATGTTTAATACCCCATAGCTTATGGGGCCATTCATTTTTTGGGTTCTTCAGGCCTCCTCATCTGCTTTAGAGTATGATGTTAATGTAGAAATCCCTGGTATATAAATTTCGCTGACATAACGCCTCATATTATCTTGTATACTCTTAGGATTGACTTGAATTATAAGTTTTTCCGCGAAATCATGATCAAAAGTAGCGATATAAAAAATCGCCTTCCCTACATCATTGAAAATCGCCTTATCTTCACAGTTTTGCTGAACACCCTCTTCAAAACATTTTTTGACTTCATAATACAGCTCTTCTCCGAGCCCGTTATTCAATATGTGAGCAGCAGCCAGAAATATCGCTTTATCACATAACGGTCTTGCGTGATTAAATAAATATTTGAGTTTGGCTATATCTGGCATATTCACAGCACTTACGTATTTATCTAAAATATCCCGCTCACACTGAGAAAGCTTAAGAGCAAGAATAAGAATGGCGATTTGAAGATTGAAATCTTTAGTAGTTTCAATTTTGGTGGTTGTAACATTGATAAACTTTTCATCACTAATAATCCCTTTCAATTTTGGGTAAATGCCTATAAGCCTTAAAATTGTAAGGCCTATTTCTCCTAAATTATTTTCCTCTCCAAAGCGTTGATACCATTCATCATAAGATATTTGATCTGCAATATTTCTTGCACGCTCAATGTCATAACGAGCAATTTGTCTAATTGGTAAAAATGCAAAACCAATATTTTTTCTCTTTTTGCGATCATCTATCTTAATCTCACGTATGGCCTTAATCCATAGGCTATCCATGTCTGGTGATTCCATTATAGCCTGAGCCAAATTGTCATCGTAATATTTAACCTCACCAAAAGCTATCGCAAAATCTCCTAAATTTTCAGGTTCTGAAAGTAGATATTGGCGAATAAGATTTTCTCGCCATTTATTCCATAATCTTCCAAAATGGTCAATAATCTGTGAGCCAAACGATGTGCTAATTGAAGTCTGTATATAAAGATTAGCAAGAGAAGAATGAGGAAGCCACAGATATCCTCTTTCTCTAAAAATCAAGCCCTTCTCAGTAAGAATACTTAAAAGTTCGTCATAATCATCTTTCAAAAATGTCCCTAACTTATTTTTTAATAGCATCTTCTTAAATGCAAACTCATCTACAGGTAATTCAAACACATAAAAGTTTGCTAAGGCTAACAAAATGCAAGGAGCTTTTTCATGGTAACGTAATGCTTGTTTATAGAGATATTCGAAAATTCTCTTTTCATCTGTATTCCCTTTGGCATCAGCAAAAGCTCTCAACGCAAATGCAAAAGCCCATAGGTCGGCGGCATAAGAAGACACATCTTCATATCGAATCTCTTGTTCCTTGATCCTTACGAAGTGGTGCAGAATAGATTTGGATAAAAGATTTGCATTCAATCTGATCTCCAATCCATCCATTTCCTCAAATTTATCCATTAATTCATTAAGGTTCTGCGTATCACGACCTGCCATAATAATATAACACTTAGGATAACTGGGGCGACAAAGCAGGTTAAAAATCACAATAGTGTGCTCAGGATCAAGATGAACATCATCCACTAAAAAGTAAACTTCGTCTTCAAGCGTTGACCAGTCAGCCTTATCAAGATCGTCAATAATTTTATCAATCAGATTTTTGTCCCTTTTTAACTCAACGAAGTAAACAGATTTCTTCCTCGTGCATAATTCATAACAGATATATCTAAGTAAAACGCTTTTCCCCGAAGCTGGCGGTGCTAATAAGATAACAGAATGATTTTTAAATAAATCATCAAATCTGAGTTCTTTACCTTGTTTTGTTAGCAGGAGTTGAAATGCACCTGTATCAACCATTCCCCTTTGGAAGTCTATCCAGAGTGGCCCTTGCGGACGGAAAATTTCAGGCTCTAAGACCTCCTCTTTTCCCAGTACGTTTTCACCTTTGAACTTCTCAGGTATTCCAAACTTCTCAAATCCCTCACCCTTTTCCTTGAACTTGTCATGCCACAAAGCTCTTAGTTTATCCTTAACGTGCGCTTTAAGCTCTTCAGTACTTTTAAACCCTTTATAAGTTATCTCACCTGCTATCCTCTCTAACCACTTCCTTAATCGTTTTTCCCTTTTCTTCACGGTATTTTCGTCATTTTTGACATAGACCAGAATGCAGGCATTATCAAATTCAAAATGAGCTTCTTCATATTCAACATGCGTTGAAGAAATTCCCTCTTCAGGTCCGTACTCAGCTCCAAGGATTAAAAGATACACATCGCACTTTCTCAACTCTCCTGATTGCACTTTATCAGGGGAGTCTCCATGTGGTATTTTCTTTGAGGCTGTTTCCCACCTCCACGTTTTGTATGTTATATTTTCGTTGTTCAATAATTCTTTAACCGCTTCCTCGACCGCTATTCTTTCTTCTTCTAATTCCTCAATCCTTGAACTTATGAAAACCCTTGGAGCTATTTTGTTCATTCCTTGATATAATATTCATAAGATACAGATATAATATTAACTAGGGGTTTCTGTGGATGAACGAAAAACTTATACGTGGGATACTTATCGTACTCGTGCTACTTGCTTTTGTTGCCTGCATAGACGGAGCGAGCAAGAACGATAAAAACGTGATTTACGTGCTGAATATAGAAAGCATGATTACAGAAGGCACCGCCTTAGATGTCGTGGAAGGTTTACGGGAGGCAGAGAAAATAGGCGCAGAAGCGGTATTAATCGAACTCAATACGCCTGGTGGAGTCGTGGATTCCACACGTAAAATAACGGAAGCGATTTTGAACTCGCAAACGCCGGTTATTACGTATGTAACGCCAAAAGGCGCGATAGCTGCATCTGCTGGCTCTTTCATCCTGGTCTCAGGCAATATCGCGGCAATGTCACCCGGAACGACAACAGGCGCGGCAATGCCCGTTTCGATAGGCATAGAAGGCCGAAAGACCGCGGATAATAAGACGATAAAATTCTACGCAGGGCATGTGGAGAGCATAGCAGCCTCAAGGGGTAGAAATGCAACACAGGCAAAGCGGTTCGTCACCGATAACGATGTGCTGAATGAAAATACCGCTCTGGAAAGAGGAATAATTGACCTCATTGCCGAGGACGAAACCGAACTTTTAAACGCAGTGGATGGAATGACCGTAGAAGTAGATGGTGAAAACAGGACTTTAGCGACAAAGGATGCTTCGCTATACATAAAGAAAAAGAGTATGCGGTCTTCTGTGTTAAAAATACTTGGCAATCCGCAAATAGCTTTTATACTATTTATGGTGGGCCTATACGGGCTGATTTTTGGGTTCATGTCGCCCGGGACTTACGTACCTGAGATGATAGGTGCGATATGCATGATTTTAGCACTATACGGTATGGGGCTTTTCGATGTGAATATGTTTGGCGTGCTTTTAATAGTCATCGCAGTTATTTTATTCATTGCCGAGGTACTTACACCTACCTTTGGGATACTCACTACGGGTGGGACGGTATGCCTGATAATAGGCGCACTGATACTACCAAAGGAGCCCTTGCTGTTCAATCCAGAATGGTTTAGAGGCTTTTTACTGATCATATTGGGTATTGCAGGTGCAACAGCAGCTTTCTTCTTCATTGCTGTAGGTGCTGTGTTGAAGACGCGAAAGCGAAAAGTAAAAGTAGGTGGTGAAGAACTCATCGGGCAAGTAACGAAGGCGGCGACGGAAATAAACGAGGAAGAAGGCACGATAAAGATACGTGGCGAAATCTGGAATGCGCGAACACAGACAGGGGAACGGATAACCAAGGGCGAGAAAGTGGTAATTGTCGCACGAGATGGATTAACGTTGAGTGTTAAAAGAAAAGAGTAATTAGGCAATAGGCAAATAGGAATTAGGGATCATAGTGAATACAAAATAAAAAATGGGAAGTTCTATTCCCCGTCCCTATTTGGCCATTAAAGAAATCGTGAGGTAATAACAGATGAGCATTCTCTTAGGCGCACCGGTATGGTACGGCAACCGTCCATTCGAGAAGACATTGGAAGAGCTGCACAAGCTCGAGCTGGATTATTTTGAATTTTCATTGGATTATCCATTGCCCGACTGCATGCACGAATCAGAGCGGCGAGATATGAAATGTTTATTAGAAGAGTTCGGGATGAAAATCGCGTTTCATTCTCCGCTTGATATAGCTGTGGCACATCCAAGGGAAGAGTTAGCAGATGCGAGTATGACCGTGTTGAAGAAGTGCATGGATTTTTCTGCCGAGTTCCTGCCTCTTTCGTTGTACTACAATTTCCACTTACATCCGCGCGTTTCCACGTTTAAGCTGGTGGATGTGAGGGCGCAGATAAAGACAAAAGGTCTCGGGAGATGCCACGAGGTAACTAAAATAGCTTCGGAGTTAGGTATATTAGTAAGTGTGGAGAATGACCTGGTTCCTTTTGAATGGTCTGACCTGATACTCGAAGCTCTTTCGTCGCCAAATTTGTATTTCACCTTTGATATAGGGCATGCGATAATGGCAGAGCTGCTGAGCAATGATGGACCGAAAAGCAGTAGTTATTTGGATTATATTGAGCGGTGGATAGAGAAATGCGGTGCGAAAATACTGGCGGTGCATTTGCACGATTGCAACCTTACGGCGAAGCAGGACCATTTATCAATAGGCACTGGTGAGTTGGATTTCGACAGGGTATTCGAGCTTTTGAACAGAACGAATTGTAAATACGTGTTGATAGAGACTTTCTGGAGGAATAAAGAGAAGGACGAGATGAACTACGAAGAGATGCGAAGAAATGTGGAGTTTTGCAGGAGTTATTTGTGAGTGCGTTTTGTCGGGTTGTCCATATCCTTCAAAATCAAGATTCGCTCCTCAGGGTTACGGCATATCAAAATCGTGTTCAGAGGGTCAAAGTCCTCAGGGATAAGCATCGGCAATTTACGTAATAATTTTATTTTCGTTCTATTCGTCGCCTCAGTTTCGTTGGCATACAGTCTTGACAACGCTTCGATCTCAGTAAAAAACGGTTCGTCGTCAAGTGCTGCAGTCGCGGAGCTGTAGACTGATGTGCTTTTAGTTCCTAGTTTTTTAGTTTTGGTCATGCTTTTTAACTGTATATAAGGTATAATTTTTCTGCCACAGAGTACACCGAGAGCACCGAGTTATTTTCCCTCTGTGTCCTCTGTGGTCTCTGTGGCTATCATTTTTGAATTTTTCTTGTCCCATGCCAAGTTGCGGTTTAGATAAATCAATATTTTAAGAAGCATTCAAACTATTTAAGTTTTCGGTTTCCTACGGGGTTTGGGACAAAATGTATCTTCCTCAAAAAACGCCTGTTGGATATGATTAGAACTTGTGGGCCAAGAATCATGCAGCCAAAAGCACAGGGCGTTTACGCATGTCTTCCATACTGACTTCGCATCTGTTTCCCTTTGCCACCGCTTTTTTTTTCGCGATGTGCAGTTTTTTTGATGGAACGTAAATAGTATATAAGTGTTTCTGTGGCATTCAAAAAATTTTAGGATGTATTCAAAAATTATTTGAGGTATGTGAAACACATTTTAGCACGTTCTGCGCGGAACTATACGTGTATGAAGATTTCCAAAAGCACTACCTAAAAAATGGTTGCAGTAGAAACGGGGGACATAAACCGAAAGTGGGTTTATAGTGTAAGTTATATATGTTATTGCTTCAGGTTAAGCAAAATTGCCGTAGGGAATACGGTGAGAAATAAGCGGAATAAAAAAATTAGGAGGTGAAAACGAAAAAAAATGAAAACAAAAACGAAGAAAATCTTTAGTTTGTCTGTGTTAGTTATTTTGTGCATAGCTGTGTTTGGATTGGTAGGTGCAGTAAGTGCTGAGGATTCTATAGAGGATATTCTGAATACTAGGTATGGTTCGGAGTGCTGGCAAAACACCACTGTGGAAACATTTTATGCTACCGGAACCAGTTCAAGTTATACTGCTACTGCTATAGTTGTAGATGCACAATGTGGTTATACGAATCCAACAGGTTGGTATGATGCTACTACCCTAGTGAAGAGTGAACTGTGGCATAATCCAAAGGACGACATATGTGGTGCTGCCAAACCAATCGGTCCATTAGGGGCAAGCAAGGATTTCGGGTTGTATATTGAGCCTAATGAGAATGTAGAGTCCACGTACTACACAGAAACAAGTTTGAATCCTAATGAGGGTACACCACCGACACCGCAACTACATGCAAAGGTCTATCAGATAACTTGTGGTCCAATTGACGCGGATTATGTGGTGGCATTCGAGGATAAGTCACCAGATGATGACACTCCTTGGGATGAGGACTATAACGATGTAGTTATTGAACTTAGAGATGCAAGTAGTGAACCAATACCAGAATTCGCAACAATCGCAATACCAGCCATAGCAGTCTTGGGACTATTCCTGTTCTCCAACAAGCGCAAGCACAAGAAAGAATAAAACCTAAAATAGCTTTGGATCGGGCTTTTTTTCCCCCAATCCCATATTTTTTATGTGACTGTTTAGCTAACCACAAGATTACATTTGGGATATGATTAGAACTTGTGGGCCAGGAATCATGCAGCCAAAAGCACAGGGCGTTTACGTATGTCTTTCATACTGACTTCGCATCTGTTTTTCCCTTTGCCTCCGCTTTTTTTTCGCGATGTGAAGTTTTTGGGATGGAACGTAAATAGTATATAAGTATTTCTGTGGCATTCAAAAAATTTTAGGATGTATTCAAAATTTATTTGAAGTATGTGAAACATGTTTTAGCACGTTCTGCAAGGAACTATACATGTATGAAGGATTCCAAAAGCACTATCTAAAAAATGGTTGTAGTGGAAACGGGTGGCTAAAACCGAAAGTGAGTTTATAGTGTAAGTTATATGAGCCTCTGGAACCGCCAACCAAATCTTTCTAATTTGCCTTTATTCCTCTATTTTTTCCGCTTTTGCTCTAAAAATTTGTTTACCGCCGTGTCAACCTAATCCAAGTGTATTCTACGGAAAGCAGTAGGCGATCTC
>JAPWVK010000047.1 GCA_029241965.1 Candidatus Methanophagales archaeon | reverse complement strand
GCTTGAGGATAGAAACGCTCTTGTGGCAAATCTAAAATCATAGGAAAAGCAGTGTGGGGATAATCCTCTGCCATCTTTCGCTTACTCAGCGGTTTAAATGCTTTGTAAGCGCTTATAGCCTCGATTATTTTAGGGATGACAGCGTTATCTTTACACCGCTTCCCGATTGCTTCTTGAAGTCCAATAATCGCTGCGATCTTATGGAGAAGGACGATAGGGCCATATTCCAGAACGTTCGTTACGCTAACATCATCCAATCAAATTTTAGTATTTGTATAGCTGATGTAAAAAACCACGAGATTTCACAAGATTAACACAAGAATTAGGGGTTAATAATGGATAAAGTAGTTAATAAAACAATAAAACTTGGTTACTATTATTATTCTCTCGTTAAAATCTGTGGAATCTTGTGGGTAGCTAAACAAATACAAAGAATCAAAAATCTTTATGTAATACAGACAGTAATGAAAAGAGAGAGGTAAAAGAGTAAATGGAAAGCGATAAGGGGATGGTGCTTCCAGGAGATTTCTTGGGCACTTCTGAGGAATATATTCTGGGAAATGGGGTGTACGATGAAGAGGGTAATTTATATGCCCTGCATATGGGGGATGTCAACATAAGCGATAAAAGGGTTATAAGTATCCTGCCAAAGGTAGAGACGCCGCCAACGATTAAAGAGGGAGATGTGGTTATAGCACAGGTGGGGGATATAAAGGATACCGTTGCCATTGTGAATATAGCGTGCGTGAAAGGACATGAGACGCGAGAAATTGCTATGCCCACCCAGGGAGTTATTCATATATCAAACGTAAGAAGCGGTTATGTGAAAGAGCTGCGGCAGGAATTTGGGTATCTTGATATAGTAAAGGCGAAAGTGGTAGACGCAAAGGCATTAAGACTTAGCACCGAAGGGAATGATTTAGGTGTGGTAAGAGCGATATGCGCGAAATGCAAAGGCAGCCTGAAGAGAAAAGGGGAAACATTGTCATGCGATAAATGCGACAGGATAGAAACACGGAATTTATCTGATGACTATGGCAAGGGCGTGGAGTAGGATATGGAAGAACAGGATAAGAAGATAAAGATTCTGGAAAAGAAGGAAAAAGAAGTGAGGATGGAGATAGTAGGGGAAGATCATACGCTTTTATCACCGTTAACATCCAAGTTGTTAGAGAACAGACAGGTAGATATTGCATCTTATAGCATCAAACATACGTTAATGAGTGACCCCGTTTTGTACGTGAAGATGAAGGAAGGTGACGCTTTAGCGGCGGTGGTATCGGCGGCGGCTGCTCTGGCATCAGAATTTGAGGAATTTGAGACGCTCTATAAAAAAGCGGCAATAGTCTAGTGGTAGGACACGGGCTTCCCAACAACCTCTTTTATTTTTAAACGAGTTCGTTATTTACATATCAAACTAATGAGGAGGAAGGGAAATAGCCTGTAACTCGGGTTCGAGCCCCGGTTGCCGCATAAACCCTTTCTTTTATAAAAGAAAAGCGTTTCTGGGAAAGGAAAAAAACGCCTTAGGATTGGAATATGGAGAGAATAAAGAAATACGAGTTCAGAAAGGAATTGGAAGAACTGAGAAAGAAGGCGGGGCGAGGTACAGAGCTCATATCAGTTTACATTCCTCCTGACAAACAAATATCAGATGTTAGTTCTCATCTCAGGGAGGAATACGGGCAAGCGATGAACATAAAGAGCAAATCCACTCGTACTAACGTCCAGAGTTCGTTGGATTCTATATTATCCAAGCTGCGATACATATTTGTAGGCGAGAACGGTGTGGTTATATTCTGTGGTGCAGTAGATAAAGGCGGTGACAAGACGAATATAGAAACTGTCATCATGGAGCCACCGGAGAAGGTTCTCTCCTATATCTACCATTGCGATTCGTCTTTCTTTCTTGAGCCGCTGGAAGAGTTAGTGGCGGAGAAGGATACCTATGGGTTACTCGTACTTGACCGCAGGGAAGCGACAATTGGCACATTACGCGGGAAGGTGGCGGAGCCGCTGAAGCACTTGACCTCGTCGGTTCCCGGTAAGATAAGAAAAGGCGGGCAGTCGTCCGCACGATTCCAGCGGCTGCGTGAAATCGCAATAGATGACTTTTATAAGCGAATAGGGGAGCATGTAACCCGAATTTTACTTCCCGTGGCAGACCTTAAAGGGATCTTAATAGGTGGACCAAGCCCAACGAAGGACGATTTTTTAAAAGGGTCTTACCTGCATTACGAGCTACAGAATAAAATCCTCGGCGCTTTTGACGTTGCATATACTGATGAATCCGGTCTTTCCGAACTTGTGGAAAAGGCAGGAGATGTCCTGGAAGATATGGATTTGATGACAGAGAAGAAGCTCATGATGCGGTTCATGCAGCTATTGGCAAATGATGACAGGATGGTTGCATACGGGGAACGCGAAGTGAGGCAGAAGCTGGAGATAGGTGCTGTGGATACGCTTTTGTTTTCTGCGGAACTTGATACAGAGTTCATGCACGATTTGGTAAAGAAGGCGGAGGATACCGGTTCGGCAGTGGAAGTAATATCACCGGATTTTGAGGAAGGCTCGCAATTGACTCGCGCGTTTGGTGGTGTCGCGGCAATATTGAGGTACCGATCACGCTAATATGCACGATAACATTATTTTGGTAGGGACCGGGCACATATTAGAGAAGAGCGTAAGAGAGGTAGAAGAAGTAATAGACCGAGAAAAGCCGGATGTGGTTGCCGTTGAATTATGTGCGGCAAGATATGAAGCGTTGAAGGGCAATGTAGAGGAAGTCCCGATAAAAGATGCGATAACAGGCGGCAAACCTTTTTTAATGCTTACCCATTGGTTGCTCGCGTACGTACAGCGAAAGATGGGCAGTGAACTCGGCATTGAGCCCGGCGCAGATATGATGGCGGCGATAAATAAAGCAGAAGAGTTTGGTTGTCAGATTGCGTTGGTGGACCGCCCAATCCAAATAACGATGGAACGATTCTGGAAAAATATGAAGTTTCTGGAAAAGCTAAAAATGGTCTTCTCTATACTCTTCGCTATTTTCGGTATGGGAAGAGAAAAGGATGACGAGGGCGATGGTACAAATAAACTAAAGTTTAAGGGCGTTGGCACGAATAATGGTATGGTGATAGACCTCGATAGTATAACAGATGAGGATGTAGTGTCTCAATTGGTGGAAGAACTGCGAGAGTTTTCGCCTGGTGCGGCAACCGCACTGTTAGACGAACGAGACGCTTATATCGCCGGGAGCTTACTGGAACTATCTCGGCAACCTTCAGGTAATGTTAATCAAAATGCTGCTTCTGATATGTTAGATCAAAATGATTCGCTCACGCAAGAGAGGAAGATAGTTGCGGTAGTTGGTGCAGGGCATGTTGCGGGGATAAAGAAACTGTTCAGTCGTCCTGAATTGATACAGTCCAAGGAGGACCTGTGCTCGCTCCCAACTAAGCGGTTTAATCTAAGTATAAAAAACCTGTTAGGTGTCGGATTGGGCGTAGCACTTGTGATTATTCTGTTAGCGTTCTTTTTATCGGGCATAACATATGACGTCCTGCTCCAAGCTTTTTTTTGGTGGTTCATAATAAATGGTACTCTGTCAGCAGCGGGTGTTATACTGGTGAGAGGGCATCCACTTTCTGCGCTTACCGCTTTTTTCGTGGCGTGGCTCACTTCATTGAACCTATTTTTAGCGGCAGGCTGGTTTGCGGGCTTGGTCGAGGCGCATTTGCGTAAACCCACGGGCGAAGACGTAAAGAGCATGATGAAAACGGATTCTTTACGGGACTTGATGAATAACAAGCTGTTTAAAGTCATTCTTGTAGCAGCGTTAGCGAATCTGGGCAGTGTTATCGGAACGTTTATCGGGGCTTATGTGGTGTGGCAGGTGGTGGGCATAGATATAAATACGATCTGGGAAGGTATAAGATCAGTTTTTTGAGTGCTTTTTCGGTTACACCGTCACAAACGTTGTTTTCCGACTGGCATGTGGGGCAGATTACTTTTTCTACCTTTCCGTCCATTTTATTTCCACAGTTAGATAGAAACAGGAGAAACGATAATGGTTCGCGTTGGCGGTCATGTCTCGATTGCAGTGTCAATAGATAAAGCAGTGGACCGAGCAATAGAGAAAGGTTGTAATACTTTTCAGATATTCTCGAGTAACCCTCGGGGCTGGAAGGTCCGGGAGCTTAAAGAGATGGAGATAGAGCGGTTCGTCACGAAGGTTACACAGTCCGGGATATTCCCACCCGTGGACCACATGCCCTACCTCCCAAACCTTGCCACACCGACTGATGAGGTCTATAAAAAGTCAGTAGCAGCTCTTATCATAGAATTGATACGGTGCGAGTCTTTACAGATTCCTTACCTCGTCACACACCTTGGTAGTCATAAGGGATACGGCAAAGCTGCCGGTTTTCTGCGGATGGTGGACGCGATCAATATGGCATTTCGTGAAGTTGATAATAAAGTGATGCTGCTTCTTGAGAATACCGCGGGGACAAAAAATAGTATGGGTGGGACTTTTGAGGATATACAGCAGATCAGGGGCAATATTGAGCATAAGGAGAGAATAGGAATCTGTTTTGATACCTGCCACGCATTTGTTGCCGGTTATGATTTGCGAACAGAAGAAAGTCTGAATGCAACGATGCAACATTTTGATGATGTTATAGGCCTTGAACATCTAAAACTCATCCATCTAAACGATGCAAAGGCGGATTTGAACTCGCGATTGGATCGGCACGAGCATATCGGGCTGGGGTATATAAGAGAGGAAGGTTTTCGGGTGATTCTCAAAGACGAACGCATAAAGAAGTTGCCGATGATCCTCGAGACTCCTGTGGATAACAGGAGAGATGACGTTGAGAATATCCAGAAGGTGAGAGAACTTGCTCTTTAATCGGTATGTTTCCTGAGTGGCATTTGGTGTTTTGTATTTGTACAGCATGAGTAAAACCACGAGATTTCACGAGATTAGCACAAGATTTTGGGTTAACATGGGATAAAAAACCCCAATAGTGCACTTAAGCAGGATCCAGAGTATTATCTTCTCGTGAAAATCTGTGTAATCTGCGGTTAGCTAAACAAATGCGGAACTTTTACCTCTTATCCCAAAGACTGCGAAAATGTCCACGCACCTCATGTGCGAGAATAAATCTTCAGTCCTTTGCCAGTATCGTAAAGAAAAAGGTTGTACCATTTCCGGGCTCTGACTCAACCCATATCCGCCCTCCATGCCGCTCCACTATCTTCTTGCATACAGCGAGACCGATGCCTGTACCTGAATACTTGGCCCTGCCATGCAAACGCTGAAATATCACAAAGATCCGCTCGAAGAATTCCGGCTCGATCCCGATACCGTTGTCGCGCACCGAAAAGAGCCATTCCGCCCCTTTCTGCTCTGCGGAGACATGAATACGTGGTGACTCCTCGCTACGGAACTTGATGGCGTTCTCTATCATGTTCTGAAACAACTGACCCAGTTGCGAGGCATCTGCCATCACAGTCGGCAGTGCATCGTGGGTAACCATCGCACCGCTATCCTCGATAGCCATCTTCAGATTCGTGAGCATCTGCTCAAGTACATCTTCGCAGTCAGTTGGCTCAAAAGCTTTCCCTCGCGTACCCACACGTGAATAAGTCAACAAGTCCTGGATTAGCGTTTGCATCCGATTCGCACCATCCACAGCATAACCGATGAAAACGTCAGCATCGGCATCGAGTTTGTCTTTGTAACGTTGTTCCAGAAGCTTCACATAACTCGCCACCATACGTAAAGGCTCTTGCAGGTCATGGGACGCGACATATGCAAACTGCTCCAGTTCGGCATTGGAGTGTTCAAGGTCTATTACTAATTGTTTTAATTTCTCTTCTGCCAGCCTGCGCGCCTCTTCTATCTCTTTTTCTCTCGTTATAATCCTTGCACAGCCCACCGTTCCTATCAAATCGCCCTTTTCATCCCAAAACGGCGCTTTATAAACATCAAGATAAAGAAGTTCCCCTTTAACATTGCCCGATTCTTCGCTCCTTGTGGCTTTCCGTGTCTCTATAACAGCTCTATCGGAATCGGTGCCAGTTGCCCCGAATGTATGATAGTCAGGATTTTCGGGATGAGATTCTTTTTCCCTGTTACCAAAGTATATGTCTGTTTTCCCAATTGGTTCATCCGTGTCTTTGGCATTAAGCAATACTTCACAGCAGGACTTATTTGCAAAAATAAACTTACCCTCTAAGTCTTTTGTCCATATAAGATCAGGTAAATTGTCGCACATCAACCTGACCATGGAATATAAGTCTTTTGACTGGCATTCGCTCTTTCGCAGCTCCTCCTCCGCTCGCTTACGCCAGGTTACGTCTTGCAGCGTCTCTATCGCACCAACGACTTCCCCCTGATGGTCTCGCAATGGCGCGGCTGTGAAGAATAGCCATTTATCACCAAAATGAGGGAAGAAATCTTCTGCTTCGTATGCCTCCTCAATGAGAGCTGATTTTTTATATTTACCGCCGTAATATTTAGCTATCTCTTCCTCTGTTAATTCATCTACTATAACATCAGCCATGATCGGTCTTTCCTCAGAATAGAACGCCGACCACTGTTTCTTGGTACCGACTATTTCACTTGACGAAACGCCAGTAAGATTCGCACAAGCTCTGTTCCAATGGGTGACTGTATGCCCTTTGTCAACTACAAAAGTCGGTATTGAAGTGCCCTCAACTATCTGAGAAAGTTTCTTCTCACTTTCACGCAACACCTCCTGCACCTGAATGAGTTCCTCTCTTTTCCTCTTCGCAAATACATTTGCGGCACCATAGGTGCAAAGGATTCCAAGCATCAGTAATAATATCGAGCCGAGTATGCGAGCGACATTTTGAAACTCAGGTGGCCAGGTGTCCCATACATACGTCTCGCCCACGAGAATCAGAATCAGCATACTACCAAGAATAACCGCGTTTGTGTACATGTAATACACACGCGGGTCTGCTGTGCTCTTCGGTAGCTTGAAGAACGTTCTCACTGTGTCTGAATATAGCAGTCCCTGTGCGATAAAGAGAATAAATAGCCCGTTTACTGCTTCCTTGAACACTATGGAATGTGTTACCACCAGTGGCATAAACGTATTGGCGGGAGGCACGTTCAGGGTAAATGCCCATCTAAACACGGTGTACAGCAATGCTGTGTTGAATATCCGAAATATTAGCTCTCCAAGATAGATATTATATCTGGTGCGTGAGAACCATCCGTGCCATACGATCCAGAGCGTAAACGGCGGCACCGACACGAGAGGCCCATAGCCACTTCCAGGCAGCCACAGTATCCACATTGTCTGGCAGCCGCCACAGAGTGCAGATAACAGTCCGTATCACCAGCCCCACGCAAGCGTTATCAGCAGGGGAAATAGCAGACCAAGAAGAAAACTCATTCGATAAGTGCCGTAAAAGACAAAATCAACAGGATAAAAGTTTACGGCGAATCCCAGTAACCCGAAGAGGATTGAGATTATAATTTTGTAGGCAGTTATATTTTGATCAATCGGTGCCGAACGCACGGAATCATCATTAGTCATGCTAACCTGATTCATGGTTTATTCTCCAAGAATTGGGTGTGCGGAATGCAACATAAGAAAATGTTTATTCTGTCCTTTGCTCTTCCCATTTTTTACCATCCGTTCAAAAATCCAGCGATTTTCGTGCAGATTCCCCCTACCTTTACGCTGCTTATACGTCCCTCTTTATGTCCCGATCAAAGAGGATTGCTGAATATTTACAATCTCTTCCACTGACCGGTGCCAGTCCGCGATTTTGTTTATTGTCCCTTTCGCTCCCGCTTCAAGAGCATCTCTTTCTACATCTGTTTTGGCGTAGGCGGTGAACAGGTAAATGTTTGCTTCTGGATCGGTCTTAATTATCCTTTTAGTTGCTTCGACACCGTCCACCACTGGCATTCTAAGGTCCATCAGCACGAGATCCGGTTTCTGGTTTTCACTTACCAGTTTACTGTACATTTCAACCCCAGCTTCGCCACCCATAGCTGAGTGCATAGTGAACGTGTGCTTCTCACTCCTCGCTAGAAAACGTGGCAGTAACTTGTGAATATATTTTTCATCATCCACAAGCAAGATATTACATTCCATCTTTAGTTATATCACTTGTCTTCATCACATAAATAACTTTCCTACAACGCATCTTTTTTTTCCCCACTCCCGCCTTCTTAATTACCTTTCAACCCTGCCCTTCTTACACCCCTTCGTAACTCATCTAATAACCACCTTCCAGTCCGGATAACCCTTTCATGCACAATTATTCCCAGCGACACGATAATAGGAGTGAAGAACGCAGCATAAATGAGTCCAAGCGCTGCAAGTATACCAAACGCACGTACCGGCACTAGCGACATCGTAGTAAGCGCTAAAAATCCAAACATCGTGGTAAGAGTCGCAGTCATAATCGCAGCACCCACAGTGAGTGTCGTAGTATGAAGCGCAGCTCTCGTATCAAATCCCTTCCCCCTCTCCTCCCGGTATCGTGAAATGAAGTGTACCGAGTAGTCAGTTCCAATCCCAATTAGGATCGTGCCTATCATGATCGTGAGTGGCGTGAACGGTATTCCAACAAGCCCCATCGTGCCGAGTGAATAAACTATGGCGAATAACACAGGTGCAAATGCGAGCAGTATCCAGACAAAACTTCTAAAAAATATAAACAGGATTGTAAAGACTAAAACAAGGCTTATCAGTGTCGTTTCCGCACGGCTCTCATCCATCAATCTATCCATCTGAGCAAATAGAGTAGAAAAGCTCGCGTGTCTGAACGTAGCATCGTCCGGCGTCTCTACGAAGAGAATCGCATCGTCAATCTCTTTAACCCGCTTCTCATCTATCTCCGAATCTGTCTTTATGATAATAAGCGATGCCGTATAGTCATCCGTAACAAAACTTTCTCGCACGTCCTCAGGAATAGCAGCAATCTGCGCTTCCAGTTTCTTTTTATCCACGGGTACCTCTTTCAGAAGATTATTTAGGCCTATTGCTTCAACAACCCCTGGCACGTCCATAACACTCGCTTCAATCTGCGCCAGCGCGTCCATTATCTCCGGCGTTCTTATATCATCCGACAGTACCAGAATTGTCGAATAATCATAATTGCAAAATTCCTCGTCCACTACCTTCCATGCTACCATTAGTGGATCGCCCTGGGGTATCCACATCTCCTGGTTGTCGCCTTCTGTTCTAATCATACCCACACCGGCAAAGATAGGAATTAGCGTGAGTGCGATGATAATAATCGCGCCAAGAGACTTTTTTATCGAGAAATCCGCAACTCTTTCCACCGTTCTTGGAATAAACCTATCGGTGCCAACTAAATGCGAGATGCGAGAAAAGTCCAGCGTCCTCGTCCTCCATCCGATTCGTTCCTCGAGTATGAGCAGCGAAGGTATAAAGAGAAATACCGAGAGTGCGGAGAACGAAATGGCAATGAAGGACATGAGTCCATACTCCCCAAGCATACGAATAGGCGAAAGCGCCATTGCGGAGAAGGCTGCCATCGTAGTTAGGCTTGTAAAGAGCGTATTTCGCCCTATCATCATGCACGCTTTGTTCAGTGCATTTCCGTTGCCACGCGCTACCTCTTCATGGTACCGATGAACAAGATGAACGGAATAGTCAACGCCAAGTCCCAGCGTTACAGCCCCAAACATTGCCGTTAAGAAGTTAAGCGGTATTTTTATGTAATGCATGAGCCCGAAACTCGCAAGCACTGCAGTTAGCACGGGAAACATGATGACAAAAGGCGTAGTCGGGCTTTTGAATAACAGAAAGAGCAGGATAAAAATCGCGATGAAGCCAACGAGAAGCGAGCGTGAAAAACCGCGCCTTATCGCATTATCCCAGGCATAACCCCATGCTATACCACCGGTGAGCGTAACTGTAGAACCGCCCACACGATTCACCTTAGCTATTGTCTTCTGGAATATTTCCACCAATTCTCTACTCTCCGGAACCTCGGTTGCATCAAGCTCCACGGTGATAAGCGAATATCGCAGTTCGTCATTGACATGCAGATTCCGCAGTTCGAGCGGTTTTGACACTATCTCCTCTTTTGTTCTTCCAAGGTCAAGCACACTTGTAACGCTCTGTACACCCGCGACGTCGGATACCGCCGCCACCAGGTCCTCGGTCATTATGAGTATATTATCCTCAAGCACGGTTTTTGCCGTTATCCTGTCAACCTCAATTAATATCTGCGCTGTTTCAGTCCCGGGAAACTCGGATTGAATAAAACGAATCTCTTCCATGTAGTTTGTATCAGGATAGAAGAATCCGAGGTAGTTAGTATCAATCTCAGTCTCTTTTGCGCTTATAAAAGACATTGAAGCGATAACAAGCGCGATTACAATAATCAACATGTAATACCGCTTTGAAAATTCTGCCCAGCGGTTAAGTATTCTTTGAATCATCGCTCTTTCTTTTTTTCGTTTTAAAATAGATAAAGACACCTATTATGGCTGCTATCAAAAGTAAGATGTGTCTCATGGTAGTACCTATATTTTTGATCTTTCTTCAGGGTTCGGTTCGTTGAACAGTCTCTTTGGGTGTTGTATAAAGTATAAAAAGTCAACTTAAAAACTTTTTGATTTTTAACACGTCTCCAAAAGGGAGAGGCGTCTTGAAATATAGCGAATCCCGCCGTAGGCATCATATTTCCGCATCCATACATGGTCCGTGTGTATAATTTAATATGTGTATCTGGCTTCATACATTCCAGGCATAGCACGTATTCATTCATGTATCTCGGAATTTGAGTCCATATTTCGCACTTTAACATTAAAAAGATAGTACTTTCTGATTTTCATACCACTACGAGCCTGTTAAATAAGATAGGTTATGCTGATCTACATACGTATGCACATGATACATCTAACACCATTCCATTTATTCCTCCTTTTATCTCGATTTCGCATGAAAAAGTGGACGAGACAGATTAACAGTGTCTTTATCCGCCCGTTTTACGACACCTCTCATCGTTGATTTTGTCGTTGGCTTGTTCTTTTGATCCGGGGCCGTCTCACATTTCTTCTATAGCGCTTACAGCAACTTCTTCTGCGCTAAACGGTAAACCATGAGCGCAAGTCCCATTAGCATCACCATCGCAACTATCCTGCTTTCACTCTCTAAGAACATGTTATGAGCAAAGAAAAGGGTGTCTTTACGGAATCAAAATCCCTTTTCTGCATGTTGTTGCCACTTGTAAGCCTTAAACACTTCTTAGTCACTCAGCTTTTCGCTGTCTAGTTCGTTTGTAGCGACTACGAACTTACCCCTTTTCTGCGTTTCTTTCTCTATTGCAGATTTATCCTTCACAAACTCCTCTTTTATGCAGCATAGAGGTCGTTCCACAATTGATTTTGGCACTAAAAAATTACTTTTTTTGATTTAAAGTCCTATTTGCCTTTCCTTTTCTCCCGTTTTTGGATTTTTGGGCAGTTTGTATAACAGCTAAAAAGAGAAGAAAAGTAATTAAGAGTCGGGTTATTGGTAGGATTATATCGAAAACAAATAAAACATGTGCGGGTGTTTAGCTCTAAAAGGCACAAAATGGGTGCTTGTCATCCCATTCGCTTGAGCGCACTTTAGATCATCCATTCACTGATTCTCTCTCTTTTTATTCAACATTTGTTTCTTTTTCTAACCATTCTGCTGTCTCTTCTTCTATTACTCTCACGCTTTTGAGCAGCCATATTTTTGGTAATGGATCAGTGCTAGCTCTTATTTTATCTGCAATAGAGTCCTTTGTTTGGTTAAGGATTCCTCTTGCTATCTCATTGTCTATTCCACTCACGCGGTCGAGCAACATTCCTATTGCCACCAGATCAGTGTTGGCTCTTATTTTCTCTACAATAGAGTCCTTTGTTTGGTTAAGGATTCCTCTTTCTGTCGCTTTGTCTATCTCGCTCACGCGGCTGAGCAGCCATTCTATTGCCCCCAAGTTAATGCTGGCTCTTATTTTATCTGCAATAGAGTCCTTTGTTTGGTTAAGTAGAACTCTTGCTGTCGCTTCTTCTATTTCTCTCACGCTGTAGAGCAACTCTATTATTGCCCTTGGATCAGTGCTGGCGTTTATTTTCTTTGCATACGTATCACTTGTTTCGTGGAGGAGTTCTCTTGCTGTCGCTTCTTCTATTTCTCTCACGCTGTAAAGCACCCCTATTATTGCCCATAGGTCTATGCTGGCGCTTATTTTGTCTGCAATAGAATCACTTGTTTCGTGGAGGAGTTCTTTTGCTGTCTCTTTTTCTTTATCTATCTCTCTCACGCTGTAAAGCAGCCATCCTATTGCCCCCATGTCAGAGCTGGCTCCTATTTTATCTGCATAAGTATCCTTTGTTTCGTGGAGGAGACTTCTTGCTGTCGCTTCTTCTATCTTTCTCACACTGTTGAGCAGCCATCCTATTGCCCCCATGTCAGAGCTGGCTCTTATTTTATCTGCATAAGTATCCTTTGTTTCGTTAAGGAGTTCTTTTGCTGTCTCTTCTTCTATCTTTCTCACACTGTTGAGCAGCCTTGCTATTGCCCCCATGTCAGAGCTGGCTCTTATTTTATCTACTTATGTATCGTTTGTTTCGTTAAGGAGTTCTTTTGCTGTCTCTTTTTCTATCCTACTCACGCTGTCGAGCAGCCATCCTATTGCTTCTAGGTCAGTGCTGGCTATTATATTCTCTGCATAAGTATCCTTTGTTTCGTTAAGG
>JAPWVK010000046.1 GCA_029241965.1 Candidatus Methanophagales archaeon | reverse complement strand
TTTGGTTCCATGTGCAAAATCAAGATAGAGATCGATCCTTTTTGCGTCTGGATCGAAATCTACACTTTCAAGCACCCATGGATCTTATAAGTTCAATGCTTTCCGGAATAGGTCTTCGTACATTTGATACTCATCTCCTCTCATAATAATTTAGCTGTGAGTATGGCGTATTAATAAATTAAGTTACCCATACAAAATAGCGAAGAGCCTGATGAATATACAACCTGCACCAGATGAATGGGATAGATTGTACAATGTAGATTTTTCCATCAAGATGGGAGATAATTATATTGGACTTCAGATTAAACCTGCTGGAGATGTCTCACACATTCCTCAAAAATTTAAGGAACATTCCATCCAAGAAGCCACTCATAAGAAGTTCACAGAAAAATTTGGCGGTAAAGTATTTTATGTTATATCCATAAAAGAGGGAGGGAAAAAGAAAATACATAACACTGAGGTAATTTCTGAAATTGAAGCGGAAATTAAAAGATTACGGGCTACGATAACTACAAAATCACGGGATTTTTAGATAAGAGCCACCTCTTGCTTTTTTTCTGGTTTGTATTTGGGTTGTCTGTTTCCTTGTATTATCCATACTACCTCGTATTCCGCCTCACTCTATGTTGCAAGTCACATCAACGAAAAAACAGTATCGAGAAGCCCTTCCATCTTACCGCTCTTTTGAAAAATAAACGTGGACTTTAGAAGGTGACTTTTAGCACCATCCTTGTATGCCATAACAATGTCATCGTCTCGCTTTGAAGATGTTAAAACGATCACGGGAATATCCTTAATTTTTTCGTCGCTCTTTATCTGCCCGAGTACCTCCAAACCGTCAATCTTTGGCAGACGCAGGTCAAGCAAAATTAAGTCGGGTTTTGGATACTCCTCATTGGACGCATATTTACCGCGATTATAAAGAAAATCAAGAGCCTCTTCTCCATCTCCCACTATAAAAAACCGGGTTCTCAGCTTACTCTCGGTTAAAACATGTGTTATAATAAGTGCATGCTCCTCCGTATCTTCTACAAGCAGTACATTTGTCGCCTTTTCTCCGTCCTCACCCATTTTTACTATTTTCGCTTTAATGCACTTTCTAATCGTGTTTTCATTTCCGCTTCGGTTACGGGCTTCCTCATATAACCCTTCGCTCCCGCTCTTACCGCTTCAACTATTATATCGGGGTCCGCATCTGTCCCTGCGAGTAGCATAATAACAACCGCAGAAGGGTCCTCAGTTGTTATAATACGAGTCACCTCAATGCCGTCCCGCCCTTCTAACGCAGGATCCACAAACACAATATCAGGCTTTAGTTCCCTATATTTATCTATCGTATCTTTACCGTTTTTAGCGGTTCCCACGACTTCAATACCGAGTTTTTCCAACGTTGCCGTGAGCATGATGCACATAAATGTAGACCCGTCACCAATCAACACCTTTTTCTTCTCCATTTCTCCCTCTGTGTCGCTATCCATTCCCATAATTACACATATCAATAAGTAAGGATAAATGTAAAAGTATTCATGTAAATCACGCCTCCTTAAGCTTTGGAGTACGATTCCACTTGAGCCAATAACAACCCAAAGCACGTATCATCCTGTAAAACTCATCGAAGTCCGCGGGTTTTACGAGGTAGCTATTAACGTAATTAGTATATGCCTGTAAAATATCCTTATCGCTTTTAGATGTGGTGAACACCACGACGGGTATATACTTCAGCTCTGCAGTTTTTTTTATCTCCTTTAGCACGTTATGACCATCGAGCTTAGGTAGTCGGAGGTCAAGAAGAATCAAATCAGGGCGAGGACTCTCCCCCTTCTCTACATATTTCTCCTTGCGGAAGAGATAATCCAGCGCTTCTTCGCCATCAATCACCCAATAAATTTTATTTGGGACGCCCGCTTTTTCAAGGGCACGCATTGTAAGCGTTGCATGACCATCGTCATCTTCCACGAGTAATATCACAGACGGGTTTCTTTTCAACACTGACATACCCCTATAGCCATCACATATGTTTCTATATAATGGTCTGTAGTTATACTTAAACCCCATAGGTAAAACGGTGAAATATGAGCAAGCGAGATAGGCCCAATAATTGTAGTTCTGCTGGCTCTTTTTATCCCCTACATGCTCGCTGGATATTGCCCCATTAGATTATCAGTAATTGTTTAGTAAACCACCAGATTGCACAGATTTTCACGAGAAGACAATACTATAGATCAGACTTAAGTACTTTATTGGTACTCTATTGGCTCTTTTATCCGATGTTAACCCCAGAATCTTGTGCTAATATAGTGAAATAGCGTGGTTTTTTAATCTCGCTGTACAAATGCGATTATCATTATTTTTGTTTCTTCATATCAATTCTTTCCGCCAGCCAGGATCGTAACGGGTAGAACTACTGTCATTGTTGTTCCTTTACCCTCTTCGCTCTGCACCGTAATATCCCCCTCGTTTGCTTCAACGAAATTCTTACAAATTAAGAGTCCCAGCTCGATGCCCCGTGTTTTTGTTCTAAATAGAGGTTCAAAAATCTTATCCAGATTCTCATCCGGTATTCCCACACCGGTATCAACAAAAGAGACCACCACTTTCGCTTCTTTCTCTTTTGACCGTACAATTGTAGCCAGTTCCCCGCCTTCCGGCATGGACATCGCCTGTATCCCATTGTTGATGATATTATAGGAGACCTGCTCAATGTGCACAGGGTCAACAAATACCGCGGAGATGCCATCAGGAATATCCTTTCTTAGCGTGATATTAGTAGGAATCGTAATTTTCCACTGTGCTTTCTCTATCAGTGTTGCGATTTTAACTTCCTTGCGGTCCGGCTCTTGTGCGCGAGCAAGCGCCACCAAACTGGATATAATATCATTTGCACTTTTTACGTCTTCATTAATCATATCAAAATAGTCCCTTGTGGTCTCGTCAACTTCTGTTAAGGTCAGTTTAAGATAATAGGCGGCATTGTTCACCACGCTTAAAGGCTGTCGCAATTCGTGTGCGACACTGGCAGATAGTTCGCCTATTGCAGCAAGACGTTCTGAACGTAGAAGCTTCTCTTCTGCCTGCTTTAACTCCGTTATATCCCTACCCGTGACATAAATGCCTGATTCGCCCTCTGGCGTAGTAAATACCGTGCCTGACAAGTTGCAGATTAATGTTCCTTTTTCCTGTGTATTTGCCTAAAATTCAATATTCCGGACCTTGTCCTTCTCAAATATCTGAAAAATGGCTTTTTCCATCGTCGCCTCCGGTAGGTATTCGTAAATAGATGTGCCAATTAGCTCCTCGCGGTTCTTGCTAAAAAGCTCCTCACACGCCCTGTTCACATCCATAATCATACCATCCTTATCCAGAGTCACCTGGAAATCATGAGAACTCTCCATCAGGTGACGTGTGTAGTCGCGCTCTTTCGCTAAATCTTTTGTTCGCTCTTCTACTTTTAGCTCCAACTCTTCGTTTAGCTTTCGGATTTCTGCCTCCGCACGCTTACGCTCAATGGCATAGCGCGTGGAGCGCACCAATAACTCGCTATCCAGTTGGCTCTCAGGTAGATAATCCTGTGCACCCTCGTGCACCGCCTTAATAGCAAGCTTGGCATCATCGAGACCGGTAAGCACCACAATTGCCACTTCTGATACTTGTGCATGCACCTTGAGGAGGGTATCCAAACCCGAACTGTCCGGCAGCCTGAGGTCTAAAAGAACCACGTCAATATCTCCTGCCGCAAGGCGTTCCAGCCCTGTTGAGAGACGGTCAACAGACTCCAGCTCGAACATAGAGCCGTCTGCTTCTAATAGCATCTCATGTATCAGGCGGGTGTCTCCAGCATTATCCTCTTTCAGTAAAACTTTAAGTACCGTCATTTTATTCAATTCCTTCTTCCGTCTGATGGCAGTTTTACTATAGTGAACCAGAATTCCTCGATACCCTTCACTATCTTGATGAACTGGTCCAGATCAACCGGTTTAGTGATATAGCAGTTCGCGTGCCTGTCGTAGGCTCTGAAGATGTCCTGTTCTGCCTTTGAGGTAGTCAGGACTACCACAGGGATGCGTTTCAGGTCTTCATCCGTTTTGATCTCTGCAAGCACTTCACGACCATCTTTCTTCGGCAGGTTCAAATCGAGCAGAATGAGGTCTGGTCGAGGTGCATCCGCATACTTTCCCTCTCTGCGCAGGAATGCCACAGCCTCTACGCCATCTTCTACCACATGCATGTTGTTGCGCACCTTACCGTCATTGAGGGCTTCTTGTGTCAGACGCACATCGCCAGGATTATCTTCCACCAACAAAATCTCTACTGGCTTTCCAATCATTTTTTCCCTCTCTCCAAGCATTCAATTAAGAATTAACGGTTAAGAATGAGGCACATCTATATTAAGCTTTTGTATAAACAAGGCTAAAAGAACCACGATTGCCGACAAGAAGCGGCATCGCAGATTGCCCTTGTGGCTACCCCGTCCATTCGAGGTAATCCTACTGTGAAATGTGCGGTTGGTAACGCCTACGTGTTAAGCTCGCAGGACAATGTGGTAAAATACAAGAGCCCCGCTCAGATCAACCTGCGGGGATAAGAACGCTATGAAGAGTATAATACGAACCGTTGTATGAGTTGCGATTTTTAATAAGCGAAATTGGGTTGATACACTTAGACCAAAAGGTGCGGAATCCGACCGTAACGGCTACCACAACGTTATGGGGGTGGACCTACGATTCCCGGCTCAAAGATGGCTTCTAAGGTGTTCATAGTTATCTGTGATGTACGCCGATAATAGGCTTATGAAATGCTTGAGCGGTATGAAGGGAAACGTTCACGTACCGATCTAAGACGAGGTGTGGGGCGAGTAATCGCCTCATCCTCAGATGGCGATACACACAAGAAAATGGTGCCTGATACCGATTCGACTTGCATCTTGCATCTTCAATTGTTTTTCACGTGGAAATCGGTGTAATCGTGTGGCTACAAAAAGAGCTAATATTACATCGCTATAATCCCCGAAACGTACTTTGCCAACGCCACAATCGTGAGGATATGCGGTGCACCAGGTGCTGCGGGTAACACAGAAGCATCCGCCACGTATAAGCCAATCACCTCAGTCTCAAAATTTCTGTCAACCGCAACGCCTATCTTTGCTGGCCCACCTGGATGTGCTCCTCTTAGCGGAGTAGATACAAAGGTAGAAGGTTCATCACCTGCTTCCTCTAATATAGAACCAGCAATAGCAGCACCTTCAGAAAGAAGGGCAGCATCCCTGTTTGTTACGCACTTTTCCACTTCTTCAGTCACAACTCCTCCTGCTTCATCTTTTATCTTCACTATTATTTCGAGGATGTCCTCTGGAAAACGCATTTAATCCCCGCTTCTGCATAGCATCTAAGAGATGTGCCGAGAAATGAGGCGATAAGAAGAAATCTCTAAGCGTAATGGCTGCATTCAGGGGCACTTCCTTGTTTAACCCTATTCCTTTGAGAATCCCACCATGTTACAAAGGTATCAACGAACAGTGAAGAGGTAGGTACCCCAATCCCCTTCAACAGTCGTGGCGTCTCAAGAGCACCCGCGGAAAGAAGAACGGTATCATCTCCGAATACTTTGTTCCCACATCTCACGCCTTTCACCTCCCCGCTCGTCACCACCACTTCATCTACTGGCATCCCCGTGATTATCTTTGCTCCGTTTCTTTCAGCCTCGTTCACGAAGTGGATAGCAGTCCATTTTGCATCCTCCAGACAGCCAGAGGTGCACCGGCCATCCGCCTTGCATTTAGCAGGGTCAATAAATTTTGGCATCTTGTATACTTTAAATCCAAGGTTCCCAGCTGCGGTCATAATTCGCTTTGTACCATTGCCAAAGAGAGAATTAGGCAGATACCGCACACCAAGCGCCTTTTCCGCATCCATAAACTCAGCACTCAGGTCAATCCCAACCTGCTTTAAATCCTCTTCAAGACACCGCATCCCATTACCCGCAGATACCACAGTAGTCCCGCCTAAACAGATGGTTATCATTACTCTTACTTCAGAATCAACGTTTGAATAGTATTTGAAAGCGTCCTTAACTTCTATCTCAGGTCCTTTTTCTATCAATGTCACTGGCATGCCCTTAACAGCCAGTTCCTTTGCTACTGTTGCTCCGCCTGCTCCTGAACATACAACTATTACTCTGTTTTGATGTACCTCCTAATTAGTCGGGCTTTCGGATTGGGATTGATGAGCCGCAAAGATAAGAAAAAAGAGTCAAATTTAAATATATAACGACTTGAAGGATACATAAGCAGGAGAGTAAGGAGAACATCAAATGAATGAAAGAGTAAGAGCGGATTTTCCAATACTGAAGAACATAATCTACATGGACAGCGCAGCAACGAGCCTCACGCCGGAGCCAGTCGTTGAAGCGGTTGCAGGATATTACAGGGATTATAATGCGAATGTAGGCCGAGGCGTGTACCGGTTGTCGCAGGTGGCATCACAGAAATATAAAGACGCACACGAAAAGGTTGCGGGATTCATCGGTGCGAAAGAAGCAGGAGAGGTTATATTCACAAAGAACACGACAGAAGCGATAAATATGGTTGCGTATGGGTTAAAATGGGCGAGTGGGGACGAAGTAGTAACAACCTTGCTGGAACACCATTCTAATTTCCTACCGTGGTTTAAGTTGCGAGAGAAGGGCGTAAACCTGAAAATTGTGAATCCTAATAGGAGTGGTGAATTCAAAGTCGCGGATTTTGAGGCTGCTATTGGCGATAGTACGAGATTGGTCGCGGTAACACATGTATCAAATGTTTTGGGCACGATTTCACCAATCAAAGAGCTATCAGCGATTTGCAAGGAAAAAGGAGCTTTATTACTCGTTGATGGTGCGCAGTCCGCCCCACATATTCCTTTAGATGTGGAAAAGCTTGGTTGTGACTTCTTCGCCTTTTCGGGCCACAAAATGCTCGGGCCGACAGGAACAGGAGTCCTCTGGGTGAAAGACCCGGATGGAATAGAGCCCACCTTTTTTGGCGGTGGGATGATAGAGAAGGTATCTGTGGATGGTTATGAGCTGGCTGCGGGCTATGAGCGATTTGAAGCGGGGACGCCAAACATTGCAGGTGGGATAGGACTTGGAAGGGCGGTTGATTATTTGAATGACGTGGGCAGGGATAAGCTTCTGGCTTATGAAGAGAGATTGGCAAAGCGACTCTTAAAAGGGTTGCTTAATATTGAGGCTGTGCAGGTATATGGCTCAACGAATCCGAGCGGAAGGATTGGTGTGGTCTCGTTTAATATTGGCGGCTCGAATCCGCACGATGTTGCGTTGATGCTCGATGAAGCTTCTGGTATAACGGTGCGGTCGGGACATCACTGCTGCATGCCGTTGATGAACTATTTGCACGTGGAAGGAACGGTCCGGGTGTCTTTATATTTATACAACACGGAAGAGGAAGTTGATAAGTTTTTAAACTCGGTTGAGAGCATTGCAAGGGTGGTGTAGGACTAAAGATTCATTAAGACGGTGGGATGATAGACCCAGAAGATGCTACTAAGACAGCCCCTTTAACCTTGAATATCTTCCGCTTGTATACGAGCGGGGGAAAAGTTTTTATGTATGGCATGAATATATATTCATTTATACAATGCGTGGCGTGAGACGGCAAAGATGTGTTGGCTTTCAGCCAAATTTCCTGTATTTCGAGCCCAGGATGTGTGGTAGAGGGTTGCCTCCCTATGCGGGTGAAGAGATATTGAAGGTAGAGGAGCTGGAGAGCTTAAGGCTGAAAGATTATTTACGGATGGACCAGGCAGAGGCAGCGGAGTGGATGGGTGTTTCGCAACCCACGTTCCACAGAATAATAAGTGAGGCACACCGTAAAATAGCACAGGCGTTTGTCGAGGGAAAAGCTATAAGGATAGAAGGCGGCAATTATGTGATAGTAGAGAGAGACCCTGAGACACCAATGCCTTCGCAAGACCCGAGAATGCCCCCTCGTGGATGGGGCAAGAGGCGTGGTAAAAGTCCTTTGGGTTAATTTTAATCTGTTTGATTAGGAGTGAAAGAAAAGAAAATGGGAGAAGAAGAAAAGAAGAAAAGGATGGATGATGAAGAGGCAGCAGTGAAAGCGAGCATGGATAAGGTGAAGTATAAGATAATGGTGATGAGCGGAAAGGGCGGAGTGGGCAAGACAACGGTAGCCGCCAATCTTGCATTTGCACTTGGTATGGCGGGTTTAGACGTAGGTTTAATGGATGCCGATATACACGGGCCTGACGTGCCTAAGATACTGGGGATAGAGGATAAACGGCCGGAACCTTCAGGTGATAAGATGTTTCCGATTTCCGTCACGCCGCGGCTGAAAGCTATGTCCATTGGTTTCCTGCTACCACGTCCTGATTCGGCAATCATATGGCGTGGACCGATGAAGATGAATGCAATCAGGCAATTCATTTCTGATGTGGATTGGGGCGAGCTGGACTATATGATAATAGACCTTCCACCAGGGACGGGTGACGAACCGCTGAGCGTTGCACAACTGATAAAGGATGTAGATGGTGCGATAATAGTTACAACACCGCAGGACTTAGCATTGCTGGATTCGAGAAAGGCCGTGGATTTCTCAAGGGTGCTGAAAGTACCTGTTGTAGGGATAATAGAGAATATGGCTGGATTTGTATGCCCCTATTGTGGAAAAGAGATAAACATCTTCAAGTACGGAGGAGGAGAAAGGTCAGCGACGGAATTGGACGTCCCTTTCCTCGGTAGAGTGCCTCTCGACCCGAAGATGGTGGAAGCAGCGGATGCGGGAACTCCCTTTGTCATGCAAAAGGAGTCGAAAGTGCGGGAAGCATTTGAGCACATAGTGGAAAATGTGAGGACATTTGTAGAAGGTGCAGATAAAAAGAAGTAACTTTTATATACTGTTATGAATATATATTCATATGAGGTTGAGAAGATAAAAAGATAGGGAAGGAGAAAAAAGATGAAGATATGCGTAACCGCGACAGGAATGGATTTGAATGCACAGGTAGATCCGAGGTTTGGAAGGTGCCAATACTTTGTGATCGTAGATTCGGAGACAATGGCGTTTGAAGCGATGGCAAACGAAGCGATTGCCGCACCGGGTGGAGCAGGAATTCAAGCGGCACAAACAATGGTGAATAAAGGTGTGGATGTGGTCATTTCGGGGAATATAGGTCCCAATGCGTTCCAGGTACTGTCCACCGCAGGTGTGAAAATTGCAACAGGCGCTTATGGCACGGTACAAGAAGCTGCTGAGATGTATAAAAGCGGTAAGTTAGGTGTGACAGGTGCTTCGACTGCTCCAGCTCATGCGGGTATGGGCGCTACTGCACCAAGTGGTGGATTAGGCATGGGTGGAGGACGAGGTGGCGGCGGTGGACGAGGCATGGGTAGAGGCAGAGGTATGGGACTTGGCATGCAGCAACCAATGCCTTCGCAACAACCACAAGCGCCGCAGGCACCAATGACGCCGCAAACAAAAGAAGAAGAAATCGAACAACTATCGGACATGGCAAATAGACTGGCGAAAGATTTAGAAGAAGTGAAGAATAGAATAAAAGAACTTAAAAAGAGGTGATGTGAAATGGCAAGAGGAAGAGGAAGAGGATTTGGAAGAGGTTTTTGGTCAGGTTTTGGACCCGGAAGAGGTATGGGAATGGGCAACCCTTATCCATTCTGCAGGAATTTCCCGTGGCTCCCCCGAGGGTGGTGGACAGGAATGTATGGACCAATAGCTCCAGCTTCAGGGACGTACCCGATGCCATATTATGGCTATCCGTATTCTTACGGGGGGTGGACAAGATAAGATGAGTGGCATGGGCAGAGGAGGAGGAAGAGGACAAGGAATAGGACGAGGTGGTCAAGGGCAAGGAAGAATGGGTGGCAGCGGATTGGGTATCGGTGGAGAATGCAGATGTCCAAATTGCGGATATACAATGCCACATCAAGTAGGGGTGCCATGCAATCAGCAGACATGCACAAAATGCGGGTCTAAAATGACAAGACCTTGAGGTATTTTTGATCAAACTTTTTGCTAAAAAGTTTGTTTAGGAGGCGATAAAGAAAAAATGGGTGGAAATAGAAGGAGAAACATGTATTATATGACGGGTTTGCCGGGCTGGATGAGGTTTGGATACTCTCCTGGCTGGGTAGATAGGAGTCCAACGGGAATGCCGCCAGGTGCACAGTATCTCAGTCAAACGGGGCAGATGCCGCAGTTTGCTTCCTGGATACAGCAGCAAGCACCAGCAGGCGCACCTGTTGCACAAATGGGCATGCCAGCAATGCCAAAAGAACAGGAGATCTCTATGCTTGAATCGCAGGCGACGGCGCTTGGTGACCAGTTAGAGCAGATAAAGAAGAGACTGGAAGAACTGAGAAAGTAAAGAGTGTAAAGGGGCAATTAGAAACTATAGGAGAACAAAATGGGTAAAAGCAAGTTGTATGGAAAAGTGAGAACATTTCGCCCTTTCTTTCTCCTTTTTCTTTTTTAGTGTGCTATGCAACAATCCACACAATTATTAGCCTGGAAGGCTTTTGTTAACGAAAACCTTTGTGTAGGGTGTGGAAAGTGCACCGGGGTTTGCTGGACAGGTGCAATTAGAATTGTTGACAAAAAAGCAGTAGTGGATTTTAGCAGGTGTATATGTTGCACTGCATGTGTACGGGCTTGTCCAAAGAGTGCCATCCAAATAGCCCCATATTCATTCCCAATTTTGCAGAGAGATCTGATACTGGAGAGGATAAAAGCACAATTAAATGTCGTAAGGTTCAAACTTGAAGAGATGGAAAGAAATATCGAAGAGTTATAAGTGTACAAATAAACGTTAAAATGGAAAAGAGCGTTAAGACAAATATAAAATGCGGAAAATGTGGCAAGCCAATATCAGGGGATGTTTACGAGTTCGGAGGCGTTACGCTGTGTGAAGATTGCTATCTGGATGAAGTAATAGCGTCTCAGCCGAGAAAATGCGTGATGAAATGATTAAATCGTTAGAAACAAATTTAATAGATGATGTATAAGCATAAGGAAAGGAATAATAAAGAGAAGAGGTGAACGTATAAATGAAACTATGTATTCCCACATTGGGAAATGGAGGATTAGATGATGTCGTAAGCGAGCACTTTGGAAGAGCGCCAACGTTTACTGTTGTGGATATGGTGAGTAACAAGGTGGAAATTGTGCAGAACACGGGTGAACATTTTGGCGGTGTAGGCAATACACCGGATCTCGTAGCAGGTGCGGGTGCAGAGATAATGCTCTGTTCTGGATTAGGCCCCCGTGCAATCAGCATGTTTGAAGAGTTGGGGATAGAGGTGTATGTAGGCGCCAGTGGTACGGTGAGCGAAGTAATAAGCGCTTTTCAGGCAGGACGACTCAACGAAGCTAGTGATGCCAATGCGTGTAAAATGCACCGACATTAATGGAACGCGCAATGCAACAAAACGGTGAACCGATGATTATTGCGGTAGCAAGCGGCAAAGGCGGTACGGGAAAGACAACCGTAGCAGTTAATCTGGCTCTGTCACTTGCGAACGTACAATTAATGGATTGCGATGTCGAAGAGCCAAATTCACATATCTTCCTTAATCCTGTGATCGAGGAGATAAAGCCGGCGTGTACGCTGGTGCCAAGGGTCAATTACGATTTGTGTGATTACTGCGGTAAGTGTGCTGCGGCGTGTGAATACAACGCCCTTGTTGTTGTGCCCCAAAAAGAAGTCATGGTGTTCCCTGAACTTTGCCACGGCTGTGGGTTATGCTCCCTGGTATGCCCGCAGGATGCGATCAGTGAGGAACCGAGGGAGATCGGCGTTATAAAAAGAGGAAAAAGCGGTGACGGCAACATTGACCTCGTGTACGGGGTGTTGAATATCGGAGAGATAATGGCAACACCGCTGATTGACCAGGTAAAAGCGGACCTTAATCCAGAAAAGACAGTGATTATTGATGTCTCACCGGGAACGGCATGCCCTGTGATTGCAGCCGTGCAAGGCAGCGATTACTGCATTCTTGTGACTGAGCCCACACCGTTTGGACTCTACGATTTGAAGCTTGCGGTTGAGGTGCTCAGAGTGCTTAAGATACCTTTTGGCATGGTTATAAATAAAGCAGGGATTGGAGATCGAAAAGTGTATGAGTACTGCGAGAAGGAAGGGATTCAGATTTTGCTTGAGATTCCGCATGACACGCGGATTGCACGGTACTATTCCGAGGGTGTGCCCTTTGTGAAGGCGATGCCGGAGTGGAAGGAGCGATTTGCAGGGATAATGGAGAAATTGTGAAGATGCAAGATGCAAGATACAAGATACAGGATGCAAGTCAAACACGTATCCGATGTCATTTTCTTGTTTCGGCTATACGAGTATAGATCGTGGAGTAGATTATGAAGCAAATAACGGTTATTAGTGGAAAAGGAGGAACGGGGAAGACAACCCTTGTGGGCTCATTCGCCGCCCTCGCAGAGAATAAAGTCATTGCAGACTGTGATGTGGACGCACCAGACCTTCATCTGCTGCTGCATCCGGAAATCATAAAGAAAGAGGAGTTTAAAGGACTGAAA
>JAPWVK010000045.1 GCA_029241965.1 Candidatus Methanophagales archaeon | reverse complement strand
TTAAAATGAGAAAAGGGCTATTATAGGTAGTTTCTGTGAAAAATACACGGATATTTAGTGGTGTTACATCGTAACGTTGTATTTAAATAGAGATAGAGATGATGATATTGGGTTTAACTGATACAGGAAACTACCCTGGATCTTCGAGATGTATAATCAGTAAAAGGTGTTCTGTGACACATCGCGCAGGTTAAATCGCTATGTGCTCCGGTGTTTATCATCTCATCTGCTATGTCCGCATGGCACTTCTCGCATGGCACGTTGTTCCTTCCAGATGCACCCTCAATTGATGCTCCGAGCTCATACCAGCTATGCTACCCGCTAAACAGCGAGACCGTACTCGGCATTGCGAATATACCGAGTGCGATTACCGCAACGGCCATCAATACAATTCTATTGCTTCTCATTTCCTTTTTTCTCTTATGTGCTTTCAAATTATCAAAAAAGAAAAGATACCCCTAAATAAAAAGGGTTAAATATTTCATGACGTCCAGGAGTTCGATGTGTTCACATGCGTCACGTTCTCGCCACCTGCTGCGAAGCTTGGTATCGTCCAGTTACCCTCGGAGTCCTCTGTTGCTGTGAATTCCAGATTCTCGTTCTTACTCCATGTGATGTTCACGCCTACTTGCGTGTGGCATGCGATACAGGCTTCGTTTGTTCCTGTCATCAATATGCTGTTTTTTGAATCTACTATAAACGCCTTGTGTGCTGCCTTTGTGCCGCTGTCATTGGGTGCATTCGTCAGATTAAAACCGCCTGCCGTTGGTGGGTAGCCTAAATCCCCTACATGCCACATAGCAGGATGGCATGCCGCGCAACTAGGCCAAATATCTATATAGTCATGTATATAAGTCCCATCACACTCAAAATCGTGACATATCATGCAATCCTCTACGGAAGCCGCATGTGCTCCAGTACCAGCACCCTCCTCACTGGCATATGCTCCAACATCCGCATCCGTACGGTGGCAGTTCTCGCATGGGAAATCTTTATGTGCTCCTGTTGAGGCCATCTCATCTGCGATATCGGAATGACACTTCTCGCAGGGAACCTGGCTTCCATACGCGCCCAGCTCATACCAGCTATGCTGCCCGCTAAAGAGCGAGACTGTGCTCGGCAGTGCGAATATACCAATTGCGACTACCGCAACCGCCAACAATACTATTCTATTGCTTCTCATTTCCCTTTTTTCTCATATGCTTTTGAATTATCAAAAAAGAACTCAGGGTTAATTATTTCATGACGTCCAGGAGTTCGGGGTATTCACATAGGTCACGTTCTCGCCACCTGCTGTGAAGCTGGCAATCGTCCAGTTACCTGCTGCATCCTCCTCTGCCGTGAACTCCAGATACTCGTTCTTCGTCCACGTGATGTTCACTCCCACCTTTGTGTGGCATGCGATACAGGCTTCGTTTGAGTCTTCCATAAGGTCATTCTTTATTGCCTGCCCGATGAACTGGTTGTGTGCCGCATGCTCTCCTCCTGTACCACTGGAGTGATTATAGTAGTATGGGCTGGTTTTGCCTGCTAATGCTTCAACTGCTGACTGATTGAATCCACCTGCGAATACATACCCTGTACCAGACTCATGGCAGACCATGCACGCTATGGTTTCCGCGGCGTGTGATGTGGTACCTGCATTAGACCCTGTACCATCTCCATCTGCAACACCGGTTCCTAATCTTGTCTGAGTTGTATTCACTCTGTGACAGTCACATCCAGGTCCTGCTAAGCTTGTATGCACACCGTTATCGTTATCCACCATCTCATCATTTATATCAGCATGACACTTCTCACAAGGAAGATCATTTCCAGTACCACTCAAGTCATACCAGGTGTGCTGCCCACTGAGCAGCGAAACCGTACTCGGCAGTGCAAATATCCCGATTGCTACGATTGCTATTGCCACCAAAGCTATCTTGTTTGCGTTCATTTTTTTCTTCCGTTTTCACCTCCTACTTTTTAAAAAACCCAGTATGGTTTCCTTCTTTCGCGCCAAACATGGTCCCCCTTCTTCATACCTTGTATGGTTTCTACATTGGGTTACTAATCTATTGGGACATGCGGTATAAAAGCTTTTCTATCGCTTCAAATCAAATTTAAAATGAAAAAAAGTTCCGATTCCTAAATAATTATTTACAATCATTCGCTATTTATATTATTATATACTGCAACATTTTTTGGGATTATTTGAAACCAAAATTAAATACATATCCAATATACCTGACAATTTACCTATCACCGTATGTTTCTGCTGCTGATTACGTGTCCTCTAATTTGTATAAAATAATATTAAAAAACCACTCTTTATTCTTATTCCCCCTCCCTTTCCCGCTTTATTGTGGCGGCAAACATTCTCGCCGTATGGACACATCCCGTAATTACCCCTTATCTCGTGGGCTGAGGACAAAATAATTCAAAAATATGATGGAGGGCAACAAAACACTTCCTTTTAGAAAAAGAACCTGTGCTAAGAAATCAAAAATAACGTTTTTAGTATATGTTCTTATCGAAGGTAATAAAGGTTTTTGTGAAGCTTTTTCCGTAAGAAAGGTTTGTGCTAAAAGAAAAACAATTCAATAATTTATATTAAGTCAAATCAAATCGGGAATCAAATAAAAATGAATGAAAAGCGTCCTTATCCTGTAAGGGAACAGAAAAATAACCCGAAACGATTCATTCCACGACTCATCTCATGGAACATGACCTTTCGCTGTAACTTGCGCTGCCCGCATTGTTACATAGATGCGAGTGAACGGGCGGAGCGCGATGAGTTAAGTACAGAAGAAGGTAAGATGCTCATAGACCAGATTGCGGAAGTTAGCAAACCCATTCTTATATTAAGCGGTGGAGAACCTTTGCTCCGCGATGATGTCTTCGAACTCGCTCGTTACGCAGCAGGAAAAGGCTTGACCGTTGCAATGGGTACCAATGGGACACTCATAACCGATTCCGTGGCGAGCGACCTGAAAGCCAGTGGCGTAAAAGCAGTTGCAATCAGTCTCGATTCTGCAATTCCAGAGCGGCATGATGCGTTTCGCGGTTTGGAAGGTGCATGGCGCGATGCAATGCGCGGAATTGGTGCGTGTATAAGACATGGTATAGACGTTCAGGTCAACACCACGGTGACGCAACAGAACTATAATGAAATTGATGACATAATGGCATTAGCCGAGCGGGAGGGCGCAACCGCTTTTCACCTCTTCTTCCTTGTGCCCACGGGTAGAGGTGTCGCGATAGAGGACATATCCGCAGAAATGTACGAGCAGATGATTACTGATGTGCTTGATAAGGTAGCAAAAGCACGGTATAAGCTTGATGTTCGTCCGGTATGCGCGCCGCAATTTATGCGGATTGCATCGCAAATGGGCTTGAATCTGGAGCGGTGGAGTCGTGGTTGCATTGCTGGTCTCGCTTATTGCCGTATATATCCAACAGGCGAAGTTACTCCCTGCCCGTATCTCCCTATAAAACTTGGCAACATCCGCGAAATGCACTTCAAAGATATATGGTTCCAGTCGCCGGTACTAAAAGCGCTCCGTGACCCCGATAACCTGGGTGGTAAATGCGGCGTCTGTGAATATCGAACTATCTGCGGGGGGTGCCGTGCACGAGCATACGGCTTAACGAGCTTCGTGGATTTCTGCGGTGGCCTACACGAACCCAAAGATTTGAAAGGTGATTATTTAGCTGAGGAGCCCTGGTGTCCGTACATACCACAAGGCACAGAAAACTCTAATCGCTAAATCAGGACTAACCCCCAATATCTAAATTCCAGCCCACGGAGGAATCCAAAAGGAATAGGGGGAACGCACCCGTAATGATAGAACGGGTTCCTGGCGAAGAAGCGGGAAAAGCAGATAAAATACCCTATCACATATATTTAACACAAGTTCATAATCGCAGGACACAACGCCACAGTTGCAAAATTTAGTTACAGATATTTTAGTTTTATTTGTAAGCATCACAAATAAAAATTTAATATATAGCGAAGTAGCTATGAACTGTCATAAATTTCCATGCACGGGTTGGAACTTTATTTTTATATTGCCTGCGACTGCAATCAGCCGAAAACTTTTTATACTCAAATGATCTATTACATAAGTAACCCAATACGGATACCTTGGAAGGTACAATAAAAGAGGGGCATATTGGGTGGGGGTAAAGCGATGAACACGAACAATTTAGATTGGTTTGCTGGTAATGGCAATGATTGCAATTGGTTTTTTCGCACTGCCAGGTACGGCCTCGCTGCTCACTCTGTTGGTTTTGGGGGGCTTTATATATCCACAGGATAATTACAAGATAAATTAAAGATGATAAATATGATGAAGATGGAACCTGTAAAACTGGATAAGAATGATAAGGAGCTATTACAATTGATGCAAGATGAGTTCCCGCTAGAAGAGCGACCCTGGGCGATATTAGGAGAGAAGCTTGGACTCACGGAGGACGAGGTGGTTGCACGTGTAAAGAAACTTTCTGCGGAAGGCGTCATCCGAAAACTTCGCACTATTCTTGATGCGCAAAAGCTTGGCTCTTGCTCTTCCACACTAATGGCGATGAAAGTACCCGAAGACAAAATGGAGCATGTCGTCAGCGTTGTTAATGAATACATGAGTGTGACCCGCAACTACCGCCGCGAACATGACTATAATCTCTGGTTCACCGTTACGACATGCGGTGGTAAAAACTTGGGAGAGACGGTGGAAGAGATAAAGCAAAGAACTGGAATTCCGGAATCCGACACAATAGACTTACCCACCACACATGTATTTAAGATTGATGTCCGGTTTAAATTCACAGATTCGGGTGCAGACGGAGGTGAGTCACATGGATAAGGATGAGATAGACCAGACGATTCTGAGCATCACGCAAGATGGCATCCCACTGGAGAAGGAGCCGTTCGAGGAGATTGCAAAGCAAGTAGGGATAAGTCGTGAGGAGATCATAACAAGGCTGAAGAGGCTGAGAAGCATTGGCATCATAAAAAGGCTGGGGGTATCGGTCAATCAGCGGAAGGTCGGGATTGTCGCAAATGCAGTGGTGGCATGGAAGGTGCCGGAAGAGCAGTTAGAACACGTTGGAACTCTGCTCTCTTCCTATACCGAAGTAACACATTGCTACGGCCGAGTAACTATCCCCGGAAAGTGGGAACATAATTTGTTCACTGTGGTTCATGGCTACAGCCGCGAATCCGTGGAAGCAGTCGCAAAAAAGCTATCTGAAGCCTGTGGTGTCTCGGACTATTTGGTGATGTTCAGCAACGGGCAGTATAAACGGACCAGCGTTAAGCATCCTTTTTAAGCTTGTACCTGTTTTAACGACATCTACACTCCGGTAATCCCTTTAACGGTGTTTTCTTTTCTAACAGAAGAGGGTTTAGTTTATGTCCCCATGTCCCAGGAACTAAGATATTTCTTCTGCTCTTCCGTCAGTTCTTCTACTTCCACACCCATTGATTTTAACTTCAATCGCGCCACTTCCTCGTCTATATCTCTTGGCACCGGATATACCTCGTTACGCAGCGTCTCATGATTCTCCACGATATAACGCACGCATAACGCCTGATCTGCGAAGCTCATGTCCATTACTTCAGGCGGGTGCCCGTATGCCGCCGCGAGGTTCACTAACCGCCCCTCGGAAAGTAAATATAACTTCCGGCCATCCTTCATTCTGTACTCGACTACGTTCTCTTTTATCTCGCTCTTCTGCACTGCTAGCTCTTCCAGGTCGTTTACGTTTATCTCGACGTTGAAATGACCCGTATTGGCAAGAATAGCACCTTCTTTCATCAACTTCATATGTTCGCCCCTTATAACAGAAGTGTCGCCGGTTGCGGTGATAAAGAGGTCGCCGAGCTTTGCCGCTTCGCGCATCGGCATCACACGGTAGCCGTCCATAACTGCCTCCAGTGCTTTCCGCGGGTTTACCTCCACTACTATCACGTTCGAGCCCAGCCCTTTCGCTCTTAACGCCACGCCTCGTCCACACCATCCATAGCCTGCCACTACGACTACTCTGCCGGCAAGCAGGATATTTGTCGCATTCATTACCCCGTGTATGGTTGATTGCCCTGTACCGTATCTGTTATCAAACATCATCTTCGTCTCGGCATCGTTAACGGCAATTACCGGGAATGCAAGCTTGTTATCTCTCGCCCGCGCATGATGCCTTATAACACCCGTTGTCGTCTCTTCGCAAGCGCCCATTATCGTCTCTGTTTTTTGCGCTGCGTGAACCGTAGTGATCGTATCGCCACCGTCGTCAAGCAGGACATGCGGGTTTATCTTAAGTGCTTCAGTCAAGCAATTGTAATACTCATCTTCAGTCTCATCCCGAAATGCGTAGGTATTTATCCCCGCCGAGGCCAAAGCCGCAGCTACATCATCCTGAGTAGATAGCGGATTGGCTGCAGTAAGCGCAACTTCCGCACCACCGGCGCGTAACGTCAAGACGAGATTCGCTGTCTCCACCGTAACATGCAGGCATGCCACTAACTTTATGTCTTCTAATGGCTTCTCACGCTCGTATCGTTCCCTTATATGACTCAAAACGGGCATTCGCCCACCAGCCCACTCTATTATCTTATCCCCACCTTCTGCGAGGTCTATATCCTTTACTATATAACCTTTCATCGAATCACCTTGTTTATGTTTGCTGAAGATGTTAAATACACAGTGTAATAAACCTTTTTATTTTATTATGGTTTATACCGGAAAATAGGGGTAGAAGGTAAAGGGGTAGATGATAGTAAAGGAGATACTTAATGAGACAGTCTTGCCACTTGCAGAGGCTAAGGAAATGTTGCAGCTAACGCGTGATAAAGTAAAGAAGAGGACTGAAGGCGAGGTGGAAGAGGAGGAAGAGGTAAGATATGAAAGAAGAAAAGCCACTGAGCATACAACAAAATTCGCTAAACTTGGAGCGGAAAAGTCACGAGCACTTATAAACGACCTATTGAAGTTAGAGAAGATGAAAGAAGAGATAGCGGTTAGAATTGCCGATTTGCTGCCAAAGAGCAAGAACGAGGTTAGAGCGGTATATGCAAAGGAGAGGTTCACGATTACCGAGGCAAATATAGACGAAATACTCGATTGCATAGTGAAATATGAATGATTGAAGCAGAGGTTGTACCTATTTGGGGGGGAGAGGGGATGAGAGACTACGAGTATGAAAGAAAGGGTAGGGTAGGTCGGGAAAGGAAAAGCGGAAGCGGCATGGAGACGAAGCGAGAGACGTATGCCTATGTTCTTGACTATTTACCTTATGGGCATCCCGATGACCGCCGGCCGGTATATCAGAAGAAGCCTCTTATTCATGCGATCGGTGAGGATCGGTTCGTCTTAATGGAACTTTCACCGAAGAAAGATAAAATACCCGCACTATACGACAGGGTGTATATAGGGGACGGAGAGCGGGAAGTAATAGACCACGTGGTCAAGAAGTTGAGATATAATGAATTGACGCCCACGGCGACGATAGAACTCTGTTATGTAATTGAAGAGATAGTGAAAAAAGATGAGAAGAGGTTCATATCGCGATTCAACAACGCAAAACCGATTACCACGAGGTTACATACACTCGATTTGTTTCCCGGAATAGGGAAGAAATTGATGTGGACGATATTAGACGAGCGGAAGAAAGGACCTTTTTCCAGCTTTGAAGACCTGACAAAAAGAGTCAAAGGACTTCATCATCCAGAGAAGATAATTTCAAAGCGAATAGAAGAGGAAATAATGGATGAAAACACGAGATACAAACTCTTTATATCGTGAAAAATTTGGTGATCAAATCGAGAGATGATCGAAAGGGCGAGAAAGCTTAGTCTTCTCGAAGATATGAAAAATATTGAATAACCGGCAAAATACGTAGAGAATTGAGCGATGTTCTTAAGTAGAATACCTTAAAACGTACAGGCTCGCTTACAGAAAAGAACGTTTTTAAAAAAGCCATAAGCATAAGCGATAGGAAGGCGTGAGACCTACGGAACTTTATGAACTTTTTATATAAGAAACACGCCAAATTGTCTCATATATAGCGCATGCACACGAATATAGAAAGTCCTCGTATAGGTGTTTACATCTGCCATTGTGGCGTAAACATAGCGGCGACTGTGGATGTTGAAGAGGTCGCGGAGTTTGCAAAAGGGTTGCCCTGTGTGGTTATTGCAAGGGATTACCAGTATATGTGCTCGGATCCCGGTCAGGAGTTGATAAAGAGAGATATAACGGAGTATGGGTTGACCAGAGTGATTGTTGCCTCTTGCTCGCCGCGGATGCACGAGCTTACATTCAGAAATGCGTGTGAAGATGCGGGTTTGAACCCATACTGTTTCGAGATGGCGAACCTGAGAGAACAGTGCGCGTGGGTTCATTCGGGCAAAGGTGCTACCGAGAAGGCAAAGGATTTGGTGGCTTCGGCGGTTGCAAAAGCGGCATTATTAGAGCCTTTAGAGAAGAAAAAAGTAGGTGTCGTACCAAGGGCGCTGGTGATCGGCGGTGGCGTATCAGGAATTTATACCGCGTTGGAGATTGCGGATAAAGGCTTTGAGACGTATTTAGTGGAGAAAGAGCCGTCGATCGGTGGACATATGGCGCAGCTTGACAAGACATTCCCCACTCTGGACTGCTCTGCGTGCATTCTCACACCGAAGATGGTGGAAGTCGAAAGGCACAAGAATATTCAGTTGTTCACGTATTCTGAGGTGACGGAAGTAAATGGATTCATAGGGAACTACAAAGTGAAGATAAAGAAGAGGCCGCGTTACGTGGATGTGGATAAATGCACGAGCTGTGGCGATTGTGCAAATGCGTGCCGGCTTCGTGGACGAATCCCAAATGAATTTGATATGGGGTTAGCGAAAAGGTCGGCGATATACGTTCCGTTTCCACAAGCGGTTCCTCTGGTGTACACCATAGATGCAAAGAGCTGTCTAAACATAACAAAAGGGAAATGTGGTAAATCGCCTGCATGTTTAGATGCCTGTCCTGCCGGTGCGATTGACTTCGAGTCGAAGGAGGCGGAGATAGAAGTAGAAGTAGGGACGATTGTGGTGGCAACAGGATTCGATTTGCTTGAGCCTTCAGCGGTGTATGGCTATAAATATGATGAGGTTCTGACAGGGTTAGAATTTGAACGGCTTTCTGTTGCTTCGGGTCCCACGGGTGGTAAAATAGTGATAAACGGTAAGGAGCCAAAAGAGGTGGTTTTCATCTCCTGTGTGGGTTCCCGATCCCACGAGAAGGATGAATGTGAATACTGCTCTCGTGTATGCTGTATGTACCTGGCGAAACAAGCGCATCTGGTAAAGGAAAAAATTCCCGATGCACAGGTGAAAGTAATATACAACGATGTAAGAGCGTATGGGAAAGGTTTTGAGTTGTTTTATAATAAAGCAATGAGCGAAGGCGTGGGATACATAAGGAAAGGGCTTGAAAACCCGCTGGATGTAATAAAACGGCGTGAGTCGGATGATAAGGTAGTGGTAAGAACGATATGCAATGGAAAGAAGATAGAAATAGAAGCAGACCTGGTGGTACTGGCTAATGCAATCGTGCCGGGAAAGGACACGGATAAACTCAGTAAGATATTAAAAATATCCAGGAGTGCAGATGGGTTCTTCCAGGAGGCGCATCCCAAGCTCAGGCCATTAGATACAGCAACCGATGGTATTTTCATCGCGGGATGCTGTCAGTCGCCAAAAGACATTCCAGATAGCGTTGCGCAGGCGGTAGGTGCGGCAATTCGAGCTTCGATACCATTGATGCAGGGCGAAGTGGAGATAGAACCACTTGTGGCAATCGTGAATGAGAATGTCTGCGTGGGTTGTGGCATATGTGAAGCGGTATGTCCTTTTGGGGCGCTTTCTCTTGAAGGTGGTGTGATGCGTGTGAATGAAGTGGTATGTAAAGGCTGTGGTTCCTGTGGGTCTGCATGTCCATCTGGTGCTATTTCTATGATGCACTTCAAAGACGAGCAGGTGTATTCGCAGATAGAGGCGATGTTGTGTGTAACATAATTGAGAGTGCATGGTGGGAATTAGTTATTATAGAAACTCTCACCAATGTGATCCTGAGTAAGGAGACGGTACAAGAGCAGAGGTAGATTCTATTTATCACAGGTTAAAAAATTGGTGCAATGTTGTTTTTGATGATGGTAAAGTGGAAAAGATATTTAGAGATTATTTTGAGGAGTGAAAATCAACATGATGAAACCGCGGATTTCGATGTTTTATGACATGCTTTTGGTAAACCTGTAACTTTTTATTGGTGTATAAAGTTGTAATAAACTAAAAAATGGACGAAGCAGTTCTTAAGGAAATCTATGCGGATTTTAAAAAATTGGGCATTACGCTTAGTTGGGAAAAATTTGCCTACTGGGTTCCTCTTTTACGTCAAAGACTAATAGCGGAAGCAAAAAAGGGTGAGACGGTATATTATAGTGATCTTATGAACGGTAGAGCTTGGATAGGTACATTACTTGGTGCCATTAGTGAATATGAATTAAGACGAGGAAGACCACCCCTTTCCGCTATTGTCATAAGAAAGGATACAAAAATGCCGGGAACTGGTTTCTTTACTATTCCGTCTCTTCGAGATGAAATTGTAACTATGACTAAAGAGGAAGGGCAAATATTTTGGGAGAAAAAGAAAAACGAAGTATTTGTGCGTTGTAGTCAGTAAAGTCTTTTGTTTTTCGTTAGGGAAGGGGGTTGCTTTTTAAAAAAGTGTAGGCGAACGAAACATTTATATGTGGCGTGAAGGTATGGTATACTGATGATTACAATGCCAAATGCAGAAGAGACACGGGATATATCTAGTAAGTCAGAGGATTGGGGCCTTTCCGATATAAAACTAAAGTATGATCAAGGACGTTTGACTGTACCAGATTTTCAAAGACGTCCTGATGTGTGGAAGCCACCTAGAATGAGTCGCTTAATAGAATCCATACTGCGGGACATACCTATTCCCTCGATATATTTAGCTGAAGAAGGAGTAGGAAGGTATGTGGTAATAGATGGACAACAGAGGATAAATTCTATTGTTCGATACTTAAATGGTGATTATGGACTGAGTGAGAGTGGACTAGAGATACTTAAAGAACTCAAAAATAAAAGGTATAGTAACATAATAGGTGAGTATAAAAAGTTCGCACGTCGACTTGACGATGCAAAAATTCCTGTGATAATTATCACTACGCAGGCCGGTGATGAGATTGTATATGAAATTTTTAATAGACTCAATACAGGCGGCATGAAACTAAATGCACAAGAAATAAGAAACTGTATGTATCATGGAAACTATAATGAGTTGATAAAGGGATTGGCGGATCCTTCTATCAAAGGGTTTGATGAAAACTTTGTATATTTACTTGGATCCTCTCAAGACAATTTATATAAAAGAATGAATGATGCGGAGTTGGTTCTTCGATTTTTTGCTTTCCGCAGATTAGGGCCATTTCATATTGGGGAATATATGCACCCTCTAAAACAATTTTTGAACAGGGAGATGGAGCAGCTCAGAAACATTAGCGAGGGGGAACAAGAGGCATACACAAATCTTTTCAAAGAGACCGTTAAACTAACCAAAGATGTTTTTGATAGAAACGCATTTAGAAAATTCAATATGGGTTCTGAGAACGAGGTTTATGGTAAATGGGATAATAAGATCAATAAAGCCATATTTGACGTTGTAATGTGTGGATTTGCACATTACGCGGAAGGGGACAATGGAGAGACTATCATTCAATTCAAAGATGCCATTCGAGAAGAACTTATTTATTTGATGACTCATGATGAAGAATTCATCGATGCAATTGTTGGATCTCGTACATATGAAAAAATTCCGGTGCGTACAAGGTTCAAAATCTGGTTTGATTCTCTTCGTGAAATTACTGAAAATCAAGACAATATTTTTTCATTAGAATTTAAAAAGGAGGTTTTCGATAGAAATCCTGTATGTTGCATTTGCGGTAAGAGTATCCAAATTCTTGATGATGCGGAAATACATGGTGTAGACTATTATTGGCGTGGAGAGACGATTCCTGAAAATGCACATGTAGCTCATAGATATTGTAATCGGAAACAACTGTAGGACACCAAGGTAGATAAATGTGGGTCTGCGGGTAAAACACATTGAAAATCAATACTAGCGGCAAACAAGCTCATTTGTGTTGGTTATTTTGAGACCCACACACAAGTAGCAGGGTGCCTATTTTTCAATACAAGGTCTCATAGCAGCTTACTGAAACGATTTGCAAACTCTAAAAGCAATTTCAGTATTTGCCATTTGGGGTACTCGTACACAAGCAAAATATTGGGACTATTGGTCATTTGAAAAAATCTTTAGCCCATCAATACTTTTAAATAGTGGTTTATATCTTAACATATGTACCGGCAAAATATGCTAATCTTGTGTGCTGAAATCGGTATAACACCAAAAGGAGAAATACCAAATGGAGAATAATATTCTGCTTTCGCTTTTTAAATATAAACCCGAATCAAAAATGACATCGAAAGAGAATTTTTTGACTGAGGCGTTCGCTCATATTTTGAAAATAGATACTAATTTAGCTTGTAAATGGCTCGAGTATTGTGATGTTTTAGAATTTGAGCAGGATTCTTTGCGGATTTCTACCCAAGTTCCATATTCGGATGACGGAGTGCCGATCATACCTGATATGGTCATTAAGGGCGGCACTAAAAGTGGTCAGTCATTCACCATTTGGCATGAGCATAAATGGGATGATTACGCAATAAAGGATAAGTTGATCAAATATAAAGAATACCTGAAGAAAAAGGAGCCGGAAAACAAACTGATTTTTATAGGTAAGCACGCAGAGCAGATTAGCAGTGCTAAGCTACATTGCGATAAAGCGCTCCTTTGGGCTGATGTTTATCGATTTTTGGAGGTTAATGATTCTGCAGCGGATCTATATGCTAACAGAATGAAAGAGCAGTTATTGGATTTTATGAAAAAGGAGCAGCTCACCCTCGAACGGCTTTCAATTCAAAAAATGCGTGCATATTATTCCGGTGATAGCTCCGATGAAACTTTTTTAGATGATTGTCGAAGGATGGTAGATCAATTATCTACTTGTGACTGGAGTTTTATCCCTGATTACTTCACAAAAAACGAGGCCCCTGTTGTTAAACATAAAGTAGGGAAACATCCCTACAGAAAACAAAACTGGGGCAGAACGGGAATCGAATTCGTAGATTGGGTTAACTACCCAGAGCCAGGTATTTTTATGGGCTTTTTGTTAGATCATTCAGATCATCATATGGATCCGATAGACCCAGAAAATATTGCCGAACTACCAGAAAATATTGCCGAACTAATGTTCACGATAGATGTGGGTGAGGAATATAAAGATGCTTTAATCCAGAGTGATTTGAATGTTTACGCTGAAAAAATTAGAGGGAAATTACCGGGAACCGAAATATTTGGTCCACTAAAGATGGAGGGGATGAGTCCATGGCGGAAATTAGTTATACGCGAAACACTCAGCAATGTAATCCAGGGTAAAGAGAAGACGGCACAAGAGCAAGTAGAGGTTATTTATCACAGGTTAAAAGACTGGTGCAACGTTGTTTTTGAAGATGGTAAAGTGGAAAAGATATTTAGAGATCTTTTTGAGAATAAAGCAACATGAACGTGGATAGGACAGAAAAATTTATATGTGCTGAATGCACACAATAAATTTATGATGAACAAAAAAGTTAGAATATTGATTATTTGCGCAGCGATTTTGGTTTTATGTTTTGTATGGACAGCATCGGCAAAGACGTGGTATGTTGATGATGTCAGTGGTGCAGGTTACGACACTGGTACAGGAACACCCCCAAGTATCCGCGGCATACATAATGGTACAATTATGCCTAGCAATACGATTACCATATCCAAGCTTTACACTTATCCCGGCGAAGGCACAGGAGGACACACTGAATATGTGAGAATTTGGAATGAGTCATGGAGTGTAGAAGCGACATGGAACGGTTACGCTGGAGACTGGCACAACATCTCGTTTCCAGGACCTTTCACGCTTCTAGACGGTCATACATACAGCTACACCATACACACAGGTTCTTATCTACAGATAATTCACACATGTACGTTGACAAATGAGTATGGAACAATCACTTGCACAGAATTCACTGACACAAATGGGAAAATGTATAACGATTGGATACCTGCGATTAGGCTGGATGACTCTGCCGGTGGTGGTGGTACCGTTAATGATATAACATCCCCCTCTGTCACTTCTCCGTCTGCAAATCCCCCGGGAGTCCCCAATGATGGCACTACATCTTCTTTCTTGAGTGTGACTGTGACAGATGATATCGCTGTTGATATTGTCACAATAGACCTCTCACAAATAGGTGGACATGCAAAATATATGCTCACTTATTACGGCGATGCGTTATTTGGATGTAATATAACTCCTACATGTACACCAGGCACATACAATTTAACTGTGAATGCCACAGATATCAACGGCAAATATAACAATTCGGTAAATGTTACTGTTACCGTGCTACCAAGTATATGTGGAGCACCCGAAATAACTTCATGGTATCCCGCGGGAACCGAGATATACGATGGCGAAGAAGCAACAAGAACTTTTAATGTTACTGCTAATCAAACAGTAAACGTAAGCTGGCTCATAAATGGAACAGAGGTTCAAAAGAACACGAGCGTAATTTTGGCATCATACACAAACATAAGTGCTGCTGTGGGAATTTGGAACGTTTCGACAATCGTGACAAATGCAAATGGGGCTGATATGCAGGCTTGGATGTGGATCGTAACTAACGTAACGCCGGAAGCACCAGAAATAACAGCCTACGCACCGGGGACGCCTGTTTATGACATTGAAGCAGCCACAAGATCGTTCAACGTGACCGTAAACCAAACAGTAAACGTGAGTTGGCAGATAAATGGAACCGAGGTACAACTAAACAAGGGTGTAACCGAAGCAACTTATACGAACACGATTGCAGCGGAAGGAACTTGGAACGTTTCGGCAATCGTGACAAATACAAATGGGACTGATATGCAAGTTTGGGTGTGGATCGTAACTAACGTGACGCCGGAAGCACCCGAAATAGCAGCCTACGCACCGGGAACGCCAGTTCAAGACATTGAAGGGGCAACAAGAACTTTCAACGTGACTGTAAACCAAACAGTGCACGTGAGCTGGCAGATAAACGGAAAAGAGGTACTACTAAACGAGGGCGTAACCGAAGCGGCATACACAAACACGAGCGCTGCAGTTGGGACATGGAATGTATCGGCAATCGTGACAAATGCAAATGGGACTGATATGCAAGTTTGGGTGTGGAACGTAACTAAAGTAACGCCAG
>JAPWVK010000044.1 GCA_029241965.1 Candidatus Methanophagales archaeon | reverse complement strand
TTCTGTAGTATTCGTGGGTATATCTCTACAGCGCGGAAGAACGGGCGCCGTGTCCTCGATGCTATCCACGATGCGTTTCGAGGGTCTCCATTTATTCCTTCAGTCGGTTCTATATGATTGACACCGGGGGTGAGTAGTTACAAAATGACATGGATAAAACAGTAGATGCTTTGCTATCAATGATAGAGTTTTTAGATAAATTTGCTGTTGAAAGATAGACTTGTAATTGATCTATTCATGACCTTAACTTTTTATCCGTCGGGTGTGATATCGTTGAAGATTTTCAAGGATAAGCAGGTGTATGCTCAGTTGGATTTTGCGTAAACGCAGTCCACTGGGTTCTTTTTTTATTTTGGCGTAAGTCCTGTCGACCTCATCGCACGTCATGAACGGACTTATTTTGAACTTAGATTTTTCACCGAAACTTCACCTTTTTCGTCTCTTTCTTCCTCAAGAACACTCTCTCGTGGGTGTTTACATCTACGCACTCGACACCTTTACCTTTTATCAGCCTCTCCACCGAAATTACTTTATCCCCCATTTCCAACACCGTTCCCACCTTAAACCCTGGTAGCCTGACGGAAAAAGTGACCCGGTATATATCCCTACCGTCTTTACGTCCATATAATTTGCTACTCTCCGAGAAACTTCCACCTAATCTCTCCACTACCCCCCTCGAAATCCTACGTCCACATTCCATGCTACTGACATAGAGATCCAGTCCTTCTTTCATCGCTATCTCCTTAGTAATAAAATCCGACTCACCTAACGCGGAATACACAATCTTTTCCGCCATTGCAATCTCATCGTCCGTCGGAAGCCTATCATCTGCCCTTATCTGCACAATACCCGCATAATACCCACTCGCTATCCTGTTACACCGTTCGCAAATCCCGCTCTTAAAATTAACTTCTATTTTGCCCGTCTCCTCTATGTCAACTCCCTTTATCTCCGTTCGCACACACAATACCGCACTCGCTTTATTCTCCTTGGCTGTTATCTCTTCTTCCAACTCTTTTACCTCAACCGTACAGCCGTATCCATATCGCCTTCTTATTTCTTTACTCACTGAATCCACAACCGCATCTTTTATGCTCGTCCTCTCTTTACCTTTGAAGTAACCACCACAATTCTTACACACACTTAGAGTCAGATTCAACCGCTCAGAGCCAATTAATTTTATACCCGCCGTAAAGCACTCTTTACATACAGAATCAAACAGTTCATCCGTCGTTTTTCCACATCGTGGGCAAAATTTAGTCCATTTCCCTTGCTCTTTCCTATCTACTCTCTTCACAGTCACCAAAAGTCCTCAAGCCTCCTCTGCCTTAAAATTTTACTACACGCCGTAAAATCCCCTATATTGATTTTTAAACCCTGTTTCAATTGTAATCTCGAATTTATATACTCTAAAGCCTCTTCACGGGTGTCGAACTTTGCGCCACTATTTCTAAACGCATCTCTGACTGTCTCTCTAACGACCCAAACGCCCAGTGGTATGGAATAGCTGGGCTGTATTACTCGGAACACCACCACGCCTGCCTGTCGTCTCATTTTTTGCAACGCTTCCGCAACTGCTAATCTCGCTGCATAATACCCCCCTCCTTCATCCGCAGCATATCTTCTCCTGCCGTTAAATCCTTCATAATCCTCTAATATCACCGGGGTCTGACCCTCTGCAGTATTCCATACAGACCCTGGAAACCACGCCTCGAAGTTCTCATACTCAAATAAAGACGGCAGTAGCAATATCTGAAAGTGATTGTCCATATACGACGACTCATAAACGTAAAAGGAATCAACAGGTGCGTATTCTTTGAACTGCACTGCCAGCTTCTTGAAGATGATGTCATCTGTTGCCGTGATGCTCCATCTCGTTGGAACCATCTTCTTTCCTCTGCTCAGTCCTAATACACCCGACGATAGTACCGCCGATACCTTATAAACATCCAGTCCGAGCTCATAAAGTGCATTTGCAGCTTCTACTGCTATTATATCATCAGAAACGATTCTTTCCACCTTCTTTGGTATCTTCGGATTCTCCGTAACTTTCATTTTCTCCACTTTCACACTGGCACCCGTCGGTTGTATTATATCGGAGAAAGAAAATTTGAATGTCGGTTTACCCCTGAGTACAAGCTCAATATCTGTTGGACGTTCCGCCATGGCTATTTCGCTCATGTCAGAGATGAACTTAGACCGGGATGCGATATTTTCGGTTCGGTTCGCACGTAAAGTAGCACTTCTCATGTCTATTATCTTTTCCATATCAAGACCTTGAGCAAACCACTCGCTTGGCTCTTCCATTCTCCTGATTTCTGCACCAAAATCCGCCCCCTCCATCACCGTCAACGGACCTACTCCTACCGCGGGATAACCCATTCTACCAACGAATATGGAAGTAGAAGGCCCGAAGAACTCCTTTGTCGTTGCTATCTTGTTAACTTCCGTTCTTCGCTTCAAAGCCGCTGTGAGTATGGGACATGACTTTCTACCACATAATAACCCCGACCCTTTGCAAGCAATACACAATCTAAGCATGCAATACCCTCTTTAGTTCTACTTACTTGTCACGTTTCCTCTGTTTCTATGCCCCGCTCTTTTTCACCATCTGCTAAAGTAGTCTTCATATACCACGAAATTTTTACGCCTATAAGAGATATGATAACTGCGCCGAGGAGGGATAAGAAAAGGACCTGATAGCCTACGGGGTAATTACCTTCACTCAATAAGATGATACTTTTGCTGCCGCCCCAGAGAATCAGCCCGGAGGCTATTATAGAGAATAATATAGCCCAATGCCGGACTATTTTTTCCCCTTCTATGAGCATGTGTATCATCTTACCGATTAGAGGAGCGAGTGCCGCACCCATATACCACCATATCGCATACTCGGTGAAGACCACCCCTACTAATAAACTTTCGCCTATTTCCGGGTCCATATTTGTATAATAAGCCCAACTTCCCGCTATCCCCTGGAACGTGCCAGTTATAATCAACACGATTGCACAGATATATGTAACGAACGAGAGTCTGCCGCTGTATAAAGATTGCTTTAAGGTATCTGCAAATTCCATCATCACATTTTCACGCCCTATCCCCTTGAGCAGTATGTAAATCCCTATAAATGCCAGTATTATACCCATCGCCTTATCTGAGATTTGAAGCAGTAAAGAGATAGCTAACAGGAACAAAATAAGACCTATAGGCACCAAAAAAGTGTGAGTAAACTTAGGATCCTCAAATAACTTCTTTATCACATAAAAAGTGCTTTCCAATGGCTCACTCTGTCGCACTACCACTCTACGTACAGAATCTATCTTCATTCTCGATTGAATGAGGGGAAGAATCCATTCGTCCTCTGCGCCATCAGTCACAAGAATTGCAGAATCCGATTTGGTGTTGGACAAAACAGCATCCAGTTCTTTCCCTATTTTCCTGTCTGAATCTATTCCAACGTTCTTATCGCCGCCAATCAACGCGATTTCAACCGCACCGCCTTCTTCGCTTGCGTTCAGTTTATCATGTATCCTAACCGCTTCAAATATCGCATTTACATCCGAATCCTCCGCATCCTCAAGTGCCAGTTTGGTTGCTGCTGATATACTCGCCTCCCGGCCAATGACCGGCGTCTTTAACCCCGCCTTCTCCCCTATGTCATTATCCCTATCCACACAAAGGACAAGCGTCTTAGAGCCATTCAAAATATTCATCACTATGCTTCATAGGTACTTCAAGATATATAAACCTTTTTGTGCGCTAAAAACAAAACTCATGTGAAAAAATCGGGACATTATGATTGCGAATTCTATTTGTATGGTTGAGGCGAAAGAAACCACGAGATTAACACAAGAAGATGATGCTGGACTCAGGATATCTGTTAGATTTACATCTTAGGTCGTACAGCTTCCTATCTTCTCGTAAAAATCTGCGTAATCTTGTGGTTAACTAAACAAATAACTGCGAATTTATTTTAATTTGGCATCACGCATTTTCAATTAGAAGTGCGACAATTTCAACTGTCGCGCTATGTACTCCTCTCCCGGTATTTCAACGGGATATTTTCCGGTTAGACAACCAAGACAAAGATTATTCGCTGCTATACCCACAGAATCTATCAGTCCGTCCAAACTGAGATACCCGATTGAATCAACGTTTAAAAAATCTTGTATCTCATCCATGCTCCTATACGACGCCAATAACTCTTCTCTCGTTGGCGTATCAATACCAAGGTAGCAGGGTGCTATTATCGGTGGACTCCCTACGCGCAAATGCACCTCTTTCGCACCTTTATTCTTCAAAAAATCCATAATTCTCCTCGAAGTGGTCCCTCTAACGATGCTGTCATCCACCAGAACAATTCGTTTCCCTTCTACAGTAGCACGCACGACATTTAATTTCAGCCTTACAGCATCATCTCTTGATCCTTTCTCAGGCATGATAAAAGTCCGTCCTACATACCTGTTTTTTATAAGGCATTCCTCATAATCGAGTCCTGACCGCTTCGCATAGCCGATAGCAAATGCAATGCCCGAATCCGGCACGGGAGAGACCATATCTGCATCCACTCCATGCTCCTCTGCCAATCTCTCCCCTATCTTCATCCTTACATCGTACACCAATCGTCCATCCAATATCGAATCAGGTCTCGCAAAATAGATGTATTCGAATACGCAGTGAGCCGTATTTATCCCACTGCACAATTGATGGCTCTCTAAATTGTTCTTAGCCCGCAAGTCCTGTGTGGGATTAATAATTAGCATCTCGCCTGGTCTTACATCCCGTATAAAATAACCATCTAACATGTCTATCGCCGTACTTTCTGATGCGATCACATAACCTTTGCCACCGTTTCCATCGTTTATTTCGCCGAGACACAGTGGTTTAATGCCAAAAGGGTCCCTAACCGCTATTAATGTGCTGTCCACCAAAATAACCAGCGAATACGACCCGATGACTCGTTTCATCATATCTTCAATCGCTTCTAGCGGGTCATGCCGCACCAGACCCTTCACGAGTAAATGCGCTATCACCTCTGTGTCCGTATCTGAATGAAAAACCCTGCCTTCTCGTTGTAACTCGCGCTTCAACTCCGCTGTATTGACAAGATTACCGTTATGTGAAATCGCAATTTTTCCCTTATGGTAATTCACGAGCAAAGGCTCTGCATTTTCTTTTTTTGACGCACCAGTCGTAGAATATCTGACATGCCCTACGCCTACATTCCCTTTTAACGATTCTAACTGATGAGTAGAGAAAACATCGTAAACAAAACCCATCCCTTTCCTCAGTGATATATCCCCTTTTCCTCCCTCGTTTTCTTTCCTGCTACTCACCGCTATACCCGCAGATTCTTGCCCTCTGTGTTGCAACGTATAAAGCGCATAAAATAAGGGCAACGCCGCATTCCCTTCGTCCAATGCTATGCCCGCTATGCCACAGCTTTCTTTTTTCATTTCCAGTCCATATATAACCTTATTTTCCTAAAGAATATTTGACCAGTAGTTTCTTTGTATTTGTCTTATCTCTTCCACTCTTTTCCTCACATTCTCGGGTATCCCCTCTTGCTTCTTCTCGCTACGCTCGCCCGAGGCTAAAAGGGACGCGAAGACCGCAGAAACAGATTCTGCGAGTGCATTCAAATTATAACCACCTTCTAAGGCAATCACCAGCTTCCCATTGCTATTCCTCTCCGCTATGCCCTTTATAACGTCTGAAATTAGTCCAAAGCCACGAGAGGTCACGTTCATTGATGCTAAAGGGTCGGCGATATGCGCATCGAATCCCGCAGATACGAGTACAAATTCGGGTTTGAAGTCCACAGCTATCGGCACTAAAATGTTATTCAACGCGTATAAATAACCTGCATCATCCGTACCGGCGTGAAGCGGGACATTTACCGTAAACCCTTCCCCTTCCCCTTTGCCCACTTCATCTATCCAACCAGTGCCCGGATAATGAGGATACTGGTGCATAGAGAAATACAGAACAGAAGGGTCCTCGAAAAACACCTCCTGCGTGCCATTACCGTGATGCACGTCCCAATCAGCAATCAAAATGCGCTTAACGTCATATTTCCTCTTTAAATGTTCCGCGGCAATCGCTATATTGTTGAATACGCAGAAGCCCATACCCGTTTTAGGGGTGGCATGATGCCCCGGCGGGCGAATCAACGCGAAAATATGCTTCAAGTTATTAGCCATCACCTCGTCAACCGCTTTTAGTACGCCTCCTGCGGAAAGCAACGCTATTTCACAGCTATCCTGGCATATCGGTGTATCAAGGTCAAGCATGCCCCCGCCCCTCGCACATATCGCTTCCACTCTTGAGATATGGGCATCACGATGAACATACCTTATTTGATCTTTCGAGGCTTTGATTGGCGTAATTCTGTTAAGCTTTTCTATGATACCGGTGCCTTCAAGCTTTTGCATTATAGATACCAGCCGCTCTGCGCTCTCGGGATGAGTTCCTGTGTCGTGTTTCAGGTAATCCTCGTGATAGACAAGTCCCGTAGTCGTATTCATTTTATCCGTAGTTACTGATTTCTGTTTGTAGCTAAACTTTTATAAACCTTTCAGATTTTTTTATTTCAGGCGAGTTTGCGGTGATTGGAAGTGAAATATGAAGATAAAGATATGGGTGGTTATCGGGATATTAATCGTGGCGGTAGCCGTAATAGCGGGTTTATTTGAATTTGAGCGGCCGGAATTGGGTAAACCAACCGTTACGGGAATAACGCAAGATTTGGGTGAATTCACAGCGACGAAATCGGAGATTCTGACAGGTGTTATCATGAAGAATCCCAATCCGGTTCCTATCCCTCTTGAAAGCATAGAAGCTGATGTTTTTATGAACGGGATACAAATAGGAGAAATTTCGTCGGTGGGCAAAACAGAGATAGAAGCGAGCCAGGAATCCATATTAAGACTGTCCACTAAAATCGACAATCACAAGATTCAGGACTGGTGGGTGTTGCACATAAAAAATGGTGAGAGGACGAATGTGAGGGTCCGGGGAAATTTGATCTTTGACCTTGGACTAACGAAGCATGAATATCCTCTTGAGTTTGAGAGCAGCCTAAAGACCGATATTCTTTCTGATTCATGTTTAGCATCAGAAGGAAGCGAAGGGCGTTCCGCAGCATCTGCATTGCTAACTGTTATGGATGCGGACAGCCGTTTTGGAGAGGTGACGGCTGAAGAAACGGAGATAATTACTACGGTAAATCTGAATAACGAGTGCGATATTCCAATTTTATTAGCTGGATACGACTATGAGATCGTAATGAACGGAATGAAGTTAGGAAAAGGTAGAGTAGCGACTAACGATATGCTTGCACCTGACTCCACTGTCACAATTAGTTTGATAACGCCACTTCAAAACGATAAAATTAGTGATTGGTGGGTATCACACCTGAAGAACGGTGAGCGAACGGAACTGAAACTAAAAATCCAGCCAGTTGTTGAGGTAAATGGTAAGAGATATGAATATATGATGATAGAAGAGGAGACGGAGTTCACGACATCCATTTTAAGCGGATTGTCAGAAGATTTTTTTCTTTAGCTCAGTAACTTTTTATAGAAAGAATATCTACTAAGGAGAAGTGACACGTAGATGAAAGAAGCGTTGATAGAAACGGGAAAGAGTCTGGTTGAGGCGTTATTAATCGTCGCTGCGATAATTTTGGTGGCATATGCTGCTACGGGAACGTGGCATATAGGCTTTGCTGTCGAATCGGGAAGCATGGAACCTAATATGCTCATAGGTGATTTGATTTTCGTACAGGCGCCGAATCGTACGCATATAACAACATTAGAAGAGGGAAAAACGCTTGATTATAAGTCATTTGAGAACTATGGTAATGTGATTATATATCGTCCGAATGGCGCATCATCGGCGACACCAATAATACATCGAGCTATGAAGTGGGTGGAAGAAGGAGAATTAATGCCTGGCGGAAAACCAGCACCACACGCGGGATACATCACGAAAGGGGATCACAATCCAAGCTATGACCAGCAAAGTCTGCAGGTAGTGGTAGATGGAGGAAGGGCGGTGGTTGAACCGGTGAAGCCCGAATGGGTGATAGCAGTGGCGAAGGTAAGAGTGCCTTACTTAGGGTATCCCTCGCTTATCCTAAAAGATATTTCTCAGAAGATTAAAGGATTCTTTAATAAATACCTCGGGTGACGTAAATGGTGTTAAGCGTGGCTGAGAAGGTAAGAGGTTTCTTGTTCAGCCTCGCGAAAACCTTTGACGTTTCTAAGGACGACACACTTGGAAATGCGGCTCAGTATTTTATCGCTCTTCTGACGATTTGCGCAGTGCTTAGCGGTGTCGTGGGATGGCGGGACCATGGCGTAACTATGTTCGTTCTGGTATTTATTCTCGGGATAATAGGTGTTTTCATTGGCGGACTCCGGGTACACCTTTGGGTATATCTCCTGGGTGGTAGAAAAGGAATAACGCAGACCTTAAAGGCATTGACGTATGGTGCGACACCGGGCTGTGTATTGGGATGGATTCCAATCGTAGGATTTGTGGCAGTGGTATGGGGTTTTATAGTGCAGACCGTTGGCATAAGGCAACTGCATGGACTGCCTACCAGAAGTGCAGTTCTTGTTTTGGTTCTCGCTATAAGTATTCCCCTGTCGGTGCATACGCAGCGACTGGTACGTGGCGTATAGGCTTTGCTATCGAATCAGGAAGTATGGCGCCAAATATGCACCCGGGCGATTTGATTATTGTGGTGGCACCACATCGTACTAGCATTGTAACTTACGAAGATGGCAAGATGCGTGATTACGTATCTTTCCACGAGTATGGTGATGTGATTAAATATCGCCCTAACGGGCTTTCCTCTGCAACGCCATTAATTCACCGGGCAATGTATTGGATAGAAAAAGGAGAAGAAATGCCGGGTGGAATGCCTGCCCCTCATGCAGGATACATCACGAAAGGGGATTATAATGCAGGTTATGATCAGCAAAGTCTACGGGTAGTGGTAGACCAAAGAGTTGTTATGGTTGAACCTGTAAAGCCAGAATGGGTGATAGCAATGGCGAAGGTAAGGGTGCCTTACTTAGGGTATCCTTCTATTATTTTTAATAAAGGTTTTTAATAGAAGGGGTATTAGAAGAAACATGGGACTAAAACCAGGTCGTGCGTACACGAACGTAACGGGACCTACATATTCGCGAAGGGAATACATGGGCGGAGTGCCGGGAAGCAAGATAACGATTTTCGATATGGGGAACTTGAGCAAAGAGTTTCCCATCTCCTTAACCTTAGTTGCGAAAGAAGCTTGTCAAATAAGGCACAACGCATTAGAAGCGGCGCGGATCTTTGCTAACAGGTACTTAGTGACGAATGTTGGGCGTAATAATTTTTACTTGAAGATAAGGGTGCATCCACATCATGTGCTAAAAGAGAACAAGATAGCTTCGGGTGCTGGTGCGGACCGAGTTTCAAGTGGTATGCGGCACGCATTTGGAAAAGCAGTAAGCACTGCTGCGAGAGTGAAGTCGGGACAGAAGCTAATGAGCGTATCGGTGGAGGGCTCTAATTTTGATGATGCGAAAGAGGCATTGAGAAGAGCGAGTTATAAATTCCCCACGCCTTGCCGGATTATAACAGACAGAGGGGAGGAGTTAGTGCCGACATAAATAATTTTAAAACATAACCACAAGATTACACAGACTTTCACGAGAAACCCTTACTTATTTTGAGAAGTGCAAAGCGATAGATGAATAAAAATTTAGACATAAAAAAGATTCCAAATGCATTAAGGGTAGAATCAATCAAGTTAGGGGATTTATATCCCAAATTAGTCTTAGAAGTGGAATTAACAACCCCCTTGAGTTTCATAATCTTAGAATCAAAAGCGAAAAATATGCTTGAGAAAGAAGGAGGGGATGGTCATCTTGAGATTCTTTGTAAGCCTTACGAAATGCATCGCAGTTCTAACAGCAGCTATATCCGTTTTTATACATTTTTAACACCAGAATTATATCAATCTATAGAGACATTTAGAGCGGGTGAAAATATCAAAATTTGTCTTAACATAAGTAGGCTTTGTATTTTAAAATATGAAGATACAAGCACGACGACTCCCGTACAAGAGGAGTCAGTAACATCCGTGGTGGTAGGAAACATTATCTCTAATAATCTTTCTATCGTGTCCTATTACGGAGATGGTTTGCTTATTACCAGGGAGCAATGGAGTGATAAAGTGCTTAAACCGCTTGGTGTAAGCGATAGATTTATTTTTGAGATGCCCTGCAAATTACCTGATATAGTTCTTCTAAATATAGAAGATGCCCCACTTAACGAGCTTAAAGATAGAATCGTACGTGGAATCGGTTTATTACGAATAGCTACCGATGAATACAATACTACGAAAGATGTGGAGAAAACGGTAGGTTATGTACGACAAGCAACAGACCTTTTGCATAACATACAGGATAGGGATGCACTTTTTAGTATTTATGGTAGCTACTTAATCGAGAAATCATTTACAGGATCAGATAATATCTCAGAAGATATAATAAAAGAGATGTTTCGTGTTATTGATTCGCTTTTTAGTATTTCCAGCAAAGTTCCCCATGAGACTAAACAGAATGGAGCAATGATGGAATATCGTCCAAAATATGAAGATGCTGACGCTTTGTTAGGTATAGTATCCTTTGTCTATTATTTCCTATCACAGAAGTTTGAGAGGTGGTTAAGAATTGCCAACAGCTAATCAAAAAGAAAAATTAGGTAAGATTGCCGCTCTTCAAAAGCATGAAATCGGAGATTCTGAAGAGAGTGTTAAAATAAATTTTGTTGTGCCTGTTTTGGAATGCTTTGGACACACAGGCTTAGACTTTGAGTATAAATATAAAGATATAATCATTAAAAGAAGCCTACCTAATTACTCTAAAGTAATAGTAGAAACAAAAAATTATGATAAGGATATTAATAAAGAATTACAGCAACTTGAGAGATACTGTAATGAAGAACAGCCATTACTTGGAATAATCGCAAATGGGCATGAAATAAAAATATTCAGTCCCTCCTGGAGGTTTAGGAATACTTTTCGGAATACTCTAATCTACAGTATAAAACGTGAAAATCTTAACGATGAAAACATTATAAATTCAGTGGAAAAAATACTATCTTTTGACAATCTGAAGAGCGATAATGCAAAAAACTCTGTAATAGAAAGAGAAAGTGAAATAGAAGATGCAGAACAAAAAATAAAAGGAATCAAAGAGAAATTAGAAATTGATGAGGAAGAGTCAAATGATAAAATTGGTGATTTAAACAAAAAAATCGAGGTTATTAAGTCACAAATTAACGATTTGAATACACAAATCCATGACGCAGGAGTAAATAGAGATGAGCAAATTAGAGGCATATGGGAAAAGCTTGGCTTACCTGTACCCGATCTAATAATTGACCCACCTCCCGATGGCGACCCTCCTCCACCTGGTAAATTCGTTGACATTGAACTCCCAGAAAGAAAGAGAGGTGATGGACCACCCTCATGGAGAAAATTTTATTTGATTCCCCTACCGAAGAGAATCCGTTCATTCATTCCCGGTTATGAAATAAGAGTTCCGGTAGAAACAGATATAGGGGAACTAGAAATGTATGTTACCGGTGCTCCGGAAGGAACACAAATAGGTGACCCTAGCGCAGGATCGTATATAAAAGGCGTGATTAAGTGGATAAAATCCCACACAGAATTAAGACCCGGCGACATGATAAGATTTACTGTAATAGAGCCACCTCGTCAAAGATATCGCCTCGAAGTTGTAGGTAGGCATCCATGAAGTGCTTGGGCTCTTTGCTCACGGCACTTCGGTCGCTATTACCCTCAACTTTTGGGGAGTCTAACAGAGTATATCTCGTTTTGTGCCTTTGGTAGTATGTCTGAATAGCGGTCTCGGAAAGTATTGCGTAAAGTTGCGTGTGGAAAATAAAAGCGGGGGTTGCTGAGTTTGGAAAAGGCGCAGGGCTTAGGACCCTGTCTCGTAGGAGTCCGCGTGTTCGAATCACGCCCCCCGCATAGATTCATCAGTCGAGTAAGAGCGAGCAAACTCGATGACTATAGTTGGATAAGCGAAGAAACAGCAGAGTTTAGGCGGAACTAAAAAGCGAATATAGAATTGATAAAGTAAAGGAGATAAGACAACCGTCTAAGGGATGAAATTACCCTTTACTTATAGCCCATCAATAAATGTACCTACGACTACCGTTCCGAGCCGTCTGCTACTTGTTGAACTAATCTGCTGCCTTCCAATAGTTCATTTGGAAAGGGTCAATACATCGTTCACCATTTCATTTGACAAATAAAGGGTCAATACATCGTTCAGTTTTTTGGTGACAAAATAATTTAACGCATTCTTTGTGATGCGTTATGAATGCTGAGGAAGAAGAGAGATTAGAAGCA
>JAPWVK010000043.1 GCA_029241965.1 Candidatus Methanophagales archaeon | reverse complement strand
GAAGGAGTCTTTCAGGGAGACGGATTTTTATAAATACGCTCTGATCTATATCAACGAGCGGGTAAAAAACAATTATGAATATGTTAAGTCATTTGCCGATCTTGGCGTAAGAAAAAGAGATTATGTTCACAGGATTGCAAGTGGTCGTGGAATTACAGGTGCTTTGCTCACCGAAAACGGGAATGCTGGAGCCGTTGCTGAATCAAGTCGAAAGGATATAAAAGTTAAAGACATCCCCCGCCATATTACACACAATGCGATTTCAAAGAATCCGTTTTATACTTTCAAGTCTTTGAAGCATTATTTCCCGCACATCAAATCAATACGGCAGTTTGTAGATGCAGATGACTATTTAGGCGGTCTCGAAATTACATTTCAGGGCGATTCAGCAGAAATTTACAGCTTATCCAACAAAGCACAACTTGATGCTTTGACTGGCTTGCTCAGTCAAATTGAATCGGAAGTACGTAAAAATATTACAGAATACAAGGGGACAGAAAACTTTAAGCCGAATAATATTTCCTCGATTTTTCATGATAAGGTGCTGAAACTGCTTAAAGATAGTGAAAGAGAAAAAGGGGATGAGCAGTTTGTATATGATAAGGGGTGGTATGTTTTTAATGCGAATTATGGGACCAGTGAGGAAAAGGCATTTGTCAGGATGTTAGACCGCCAGATAGACATATTAAAAGAGAATTATGTCGGGATATATCTTATTCGTAATGAAAGACACTTCAAAAGTTATAGTTTCTCTGAGGGTCAGGCATTTGAGCCGGATTTTGTTCTGTTTCTTCAGGAAAAAAACGGCGATATACTCACTTATCAGATATTCATTGAACCAAAGGGTAAACATCTGAAAGAACATGATAAGTGGAAGCAGGTGTTCTTGAAAGAAATAAGTGAAAAGTACAAAGGCAAGACATTAGATTTTATAACTCATAGGGAGACGCAAAAATACAGGCTTGTTGGTGTGCCCTTTTATAACAATACCGATGAAAACCCATTCAAACAAAGTCTATATGAGCCGATAGAAAATTAAAAATCCCCCATAACCACAAATGAAGCATAGAATAAATCATTAAAACTTAGTTTAACGTATAAATACTAACCATAAAATTATAATGACTTCAATCAAGAAGACTTATGGAACTAGAAAATTAAGGAAACTACTTAAGCAGCATTACGAAGGTGAAGTCATCGAGAATTTAGTCAGCGAATTATACCCACTGCTCGATAAAGTAGGCTATGACGGCTTAGAGCATATAGCAGATGCTTGCAGCCAGCTCGACAAGTATAGCGGACGAACTGCTGTTACTTTACTTAGGGAGAGCCCAGAGCTCGTCGAGAAATTGCTGATGTATGGCGATAAAGATTTAGTAATGAACGTTTACGGTCTTTTTAGTCAGGCTGCCGGCTATAGTGAAGGACCTGCGGTTAGGTTGCTTGCGGGAAGTCCGGAGCTAATAGATCGAGTAGGCTATGACGGTTTAAAGAAGGTCGCCGGGCTTTGTAGTCAGGTTGCCCGGGATGACAGTTTTATCGCTACCAGGTTGCTGGGTCTGAGTCCGGAGCTAATAGATCGGGTAGGCTATGAAGGTTTAGAGAAGGTAGCGGGTCTTTGTAGTCAGGTCGCAAATGATCGCAGATTTATTGCTGCCTTGCTTGTGATGACCCCGGAACTAATAGATAAAGTAGGCATAACTCTTTTAGAGCAGGTAGCGAAACTATGTAGTCAAGTCGCGGGGTATAGTAGTCACACTGCGATCAGGCTGCTCGGACAGAGTCCGGAATTAATAGATAAAGCCGGTATAGACGTTTTAGAGAAGGTAGTAGGTCTTTGTACTCAGATAGCGCAAGAGGATGGTTTTGTGGCGGCTCGGTTGCTTGAGATGAGTCCAGCACTCATTGACAGGGTAAATTATGACGGTTTAGGTAAACTGGCAGAACTTTGTTGTCTGGTCAACAAGGATGATGGTTTCATCGCGGCTCGGGTGCTTGATGGTAGCCCAGAACTCATTGCGAAACTTCACGAGTATGGCGATACCGAATTAGTTACTATTGTTTACGAATTTTGTAGTCAGGTTGCCCTGGATTATAATTGGCGAACGGCAGTCAGGTTGCTGGGGATGTGTCCCGATATCATTGAGCGATTGCTACGGTATGGCGATAAAGATTTAGTGCTGAACGTTTATGGGCTGAGCAGTCAAGTTGCCAGGTATAGCGGGCGAACCGCAGTTAGTTTGCTTGAGGCTAGTCCAGATCTCATTGGTAGAGCGAGTTATGAAGGGTTAGAGAATGTTGCCGGCATGGCTTCAGAAATAGCAAAGACAGAAGGCGAAGAAAAAGCAACCTCTTTTGTGCGGGGTGAGTCTTCAGAATATGCCGATTTCTTTGAGTCTATTACAGAAGGTCTTGAGCTGAAGAAAGTAAGACCCGTATTGTTACATTACCTGAATGCGTTGTTGGGTTACAGAATAGAGATTGTGGAAGCACAGGGTGCCACAACTGACGGTGAGCACATCTTTCTTCCTGGCAGGGTAAAAGAGTTCGAGACAGAGGACAGGAATTTCGCTCTGTACAAGGTTTTGGCGACGCACGAAGAAGCGCATCTGGAATATGGCAGTTTTGATTTTGAGCTGATCCGAGTTCAGGATGTCGTCAGTAAGATAAAGGCGAAGTATTTGCATAGCACTATCTAAATTCGAAGCATCAAATTCTTGGCCTTTTTGATTTTGAGCGAATATATATTTGTATAAGCATTTATATCATCAAACTTTATATAATAACGGACTGTATATAATTGGATATAGTAGCAAATCAAATAAAAAGGAAATGTGGTAACGATGAGAGATGTTAAAGGAGTTAGTAAAGAGCATTGGATGAACCGCTACTTAGAGCGGTTGAGTAGTGAAGCGGGGCTATCTGCAGAGGAGATATACGAAGAAGAGAACGTACGTCGGACCAGCGAGGGTGGGATACCTTTGCTGAAATTCAATTCGATAGGGCGTACGTTAAATACCTTTGGCTATCCAAAAGCGGGTACTAGCCAGGATAAGCAGTCAGCAGAAGTGAAACCAGTTCGTATAGGGGTGTTCTTAAAGGACTTGAAGCGGAAGGTGACGAAGATCAGCGAACTTATCAAAGAAGAGAAGCTGTCGAATACAGAGGAGGAGTTCATTTGGATGTACATAGAGGATTATCCAGAGTCTCAGATAGCGGATATGTTACACCTGAATGCTGTAGAGCTGAAAGAAATAAAGCAGAAGTTGCAGTTATAGAAAATCAAACGTGAGTAGGAAACAACAACGCAAAAAAATCTGTTGTATATTTCAGATGGCAAAGCACGGTAGGGTGTGACAAAGTATCTTCGGGGGTTGGCTATCAGGTGAGTTACATCACTTAGTTGCGGGTAGGTAGTACCTCCAAGGGTTTACACAAAGCTCACAAATAATAATACTTTCCCTTACCCTTCTGTTCACGGTCTTTTGACGACCCTAATTTATTTATCCTCGGTCGAAGCGTGCTTTCATCGCGCCTGAACGTCACACCTAATTCCTTCAAAAACATATTCATGCCATCCCGCATCTCAAAACAACCTTTTATATCGCCTCGTACTCCAGGATCACCCTCAAAGACCATCAACCGGTCGCTTAACAAATCTATCAGATAGATGTCATGATCTACAATCAACATGGATACGCTCCTACGCTCTGCATACCGCCGTATCGCTTTTATCAACCGCACCTTTTGCTCCACATCCAGATGCGCTGACGGCTCATCCAGCATATATAAAGACGCATCATGACAAAGACAGGCAGCAATCGCAACACTTTGCAATTCACCACCACTGAGCTCGTTTATCTGCTTCTCCTCTATCTCCTGGATTCCCAACGGGCGTAGCACATCAATAATATCGGCTTCGTTTAGTTTTAGCGAATAAATAAAATCCTTCACACTCATATCCAACTCGCCTTTTATGTACTGCGGCTTGTACGAAATCGTAATATCAACCGATATTGTCCCTTGTGTCGGGTCTGTCTCGCCTGCTAATACTTTCATAAACGTGCTTTTTCCGATGGCATTTCTGCCGACTACACCCAGTACCTCCCCTGTCTCGATATCACCCTGCTGTGCCTTCAATACAAAACCCTCTTCGCCGTACCTCTTCTCAAATCCGTCGTATTCGATGAACAAATTCCGCTTTTGTCGTTTCTCCCGTGGTGGATGTGCAGTGAATTCTATTGCCTTCTCTCGTATCCGCACGTTCTCAGCATGCAAGAATCCCCCCAAATATTCTTTTATGCCTCTATTCGTGCCCTTAGGCATCGTGACTACGCCATACTCGCCGGGCTTACCGTATATTAGGTGTACATAATCGGCGAGCATATCAAGGATAGCGAGGTCGTGTTCCACAACAATCACCGGTTTATCTTTCAAAACATCTTTTATACCTTTTGCTACATTCACACGTTGGTATATGTCCAGATACGGTGTTATCTCATCAAAGAAGTAGAAATCCGCTGCCCTTTCCATACAACCAATTACCGCAACCCTTTGCAGTTCGCCTCCACTCAGCTCATTCACATCCTTATTCAGTGCTTCTTCAAGTTCAAAACTCTCCACGAGCTGTTTTGCTACGCCTGTCTCGTCTGATTTCTCCAGTAACTCGTTAACTTTACCTTCAAAGTATTCAGGAATTGCATCTACATATTGTGGCTTATACGACACTTTTATTTTACTTTTCGCCAGTTTATCAAAGAAATTCTGTAATTCCGAGCCGGCATATCTCTTTATTATCTCGTCCCAACCGGTTTCTGATTCTACATTACCAAGGTTAGGAACCTGCAATCCCGACAATATTTTTATTGCCGTGCTCTTCCCCGTCCCGTTCGCCCCTAATAATCCTGTTACTTTGCCTGCTTTTGGAATTGGAATGCCATAAAGAACGAACCCGTTTTCGCCATATCGGTGCGTCTCCTCGCCCTTTAACTCTTCCGGTAAGCCTATGATTGAAATAGCCCCGAAGGGACATTTCTTTATACATATCCCACAACCTTCACATAAATCCTCGGATATTACCGGCTTACCGTCTTTACCCAGTACGATCGTCTCTGCTCCTGTCCGCACCATCGGGCAATATTTCAGACATTCAAGCTCGCATTTCCGTGGCTGGCACTTATCCCTCTTTAATATCGCTATCCGCATTTTACTCTCTTATCATTCTCCGATTTAGGTCTGATGGTTTATCTATTGGTAGTCAAACAAAAGATACAGAAGCTAAAAAAGAATTTCTTACAAATCAAACCTCAAATACTTTTGTCGCAATTTTACCACCATATTTGCACCATTTGTCAAGTTCAAATCAAGAAAACTTTATAAATCGAATATCTTTTTATTTCTTTTGGTTTATGAAATAAACTGAGAGCGAGAAAAATGGAGCGGCGCAAAAGATGGAAGATAAACAAACGATGGAAATGCTAAAATCAAGGTTGGGCGCGGAAAACTACCAGAAACTTATCAGCATAGATAATCAGGACCTTCATGCATTCATTGCACGGTATATTGAGCTTTGCAACCCGGATAAGGTTTTTGTCTGCACGGATTCACCGGATGATGTCCTGTACATCAGGAATGCGGCGATAAGCGCGGGGGAAGAGCAAGAGCTTGCTGTAAAGGGCCACACGGTACATTTTGACGGCTATTATGATCAAGCAAGGGATAAGAAGAATACTAAGTTCCTGTTGCCTTCGGGTGTTGATTTAGGGCAGGGTATAAACGCAATGGATAGAGAGGAAGGACTAAACGAGATACATGATATTATGCGTGACATCATGCGTGGGCACCAGTTGTATGTGCTATTTTTCTGTTTGGGGCCTCATAAATCAGAATTTTCAATACCTGCGGTTCAACTCACCGATTCCGGCTATGTAGCGCATTCTGAGAACCTGCTGTACCGGCAGGGCTATGGCGAGTTCGTGAGAGGCGGTAAATCTACACAGTACTTCACGTTTGTACATTCCGCAGGCGAGCTGGACAAGCGGATGACCTCCAGTAACTTAGATAAACGCAGGATTTATATTGACCTCGAAGCAGAGACGGTATATAGTGCAAATACGCAGTATGGGGGGAATACCATAGGCCTGAAGAAATTAGCGATGCGGCCTGCAATAGATCGTGCGTCAAGAGAAGGCTGGCTGACTGAGCATATGTTTATCATGGGCGTGCACGGTCCCTCTGATCGGGTAACTTACTTTACAGGTGCGTATCCCTCGCTCTGCGGAAAGACCTCAACGTCCATGCTGCCTGGAGAAAGCATAGTCGGCGATGATATAGCGTATTTAAGGGAAAAGGGCGGGCGGATACATGCAGTCAACCCGGAAAAGGGCATATTTGGGATTATACAAGGTGTCAACTCGGTAGACGACATCATTATATGGAACATACTCCATTCACCATGTGAGATTATATTCTCCAATGTTCTGGTTACGGAAGAAAAAGGCGTCTTCTGGATTGGCAAGGACGAAGAAGAGCCACAAAGCGGTTTCCATCATTCCGGTGAATGGGCGCAAGGAAAGAAAGATGAAGAAGGTCAAGAAATTTCTCTCTCGCACCCAAATGCACGGTTCACGCTTGATATGAGTAGTTTGGAGAACGTGGACGCCCGGCTTGATGATCCAGAAGGTGTTGTTGTAGGCGGAATAATCTATGGAGGACGGGATTCCGAAACGAAAGTGCCGGTTGAGCAATCATTCGACTGGACTCATGGCGTTATCACCATGGGTGCCGGACTGGAGTCGGAAACGACAGCCGCGACACTGGGCAAAGAAGGAGAGCGAAAGATCAATCCTATGTCAAACTTAGATTTCCTCTCTATACCTATAGGTAGATATATAGAAAATCATCTGGCTTTTGGGGCTAAATTGAAGAATGCACCACCCATATACTCCGCGAACTATTTCCTGCGAGATTCTGAGGGTAATTTCACGAATGATAAAACTGATAAGGCAGTGTGGCTTAAATGGATGGAACTGCGGTCGCATGCAGAAGTAGAAGTAATAAAAACACCTACTGGGCTAATACCGAAGTATGAAGACCTCAAGAGGTTGTTCCAAACGGTACTCAACAAAGACTATCCCAAAGAAGATTACATAAAACAGTTCACGGTTAGAGTCGCGGAGAATTTAGCAAAGCTCGAGCGAGTGGAGGTGTTCTACAGGACAAAGGTTAATGATACACCGCAAATCGTTTTTGATGTGTTTGAGGAGCAAAGGCAAAGGCTAATCAAAGCAAGAGAAGAATACGGGGATTACATTGCACCTGATACATTGGTGTAATCATAAAACCAAGGCCCTCAAAAAACGCATGCTACATTACGGGTATATCGGGATTCATCCATTTACTCATTTCCCTTCGTTCTGTTGGCGGCTCTCCCCTTTTCATCTTTTTCACATACCTTTTCAACTCCTTTGCCATGTAGTGTGCCGCCGCGCTAAGTAACCAGCTCTTGACCCCTTTGTTGTTCTTGTATTCTCTCATAAGTTTTGGCACGAGATTTAGATTATGGTCTATGCTCTCCCCCATAAGCTGCCAGTGCTCAGGCGTCATCTTCGCCATAGTAAACGTTTCCTCGCTATCTAATGTGGTGCCACGCATCGAAACGAAGTTCATTGGCACGATAAGAGACGAAGTTCCTTTCAAATCCTCTACCAATTCTACGCTTTTGAGTACATCCTCGGTAGTTTCACCCGGAAGCCCATTTATTACTGTTGCTGCATTAAACCAGTTATTATCGTCAAGGATACCAAAAGCTTGTGTAACTATCTCATGCCAGTTCTCCGGCGGAGATGGTAGCGCTTTACCGCGCATGTACCTGGCAATTAGTCTCGCGCTTCCGGTCTCTATCCCCGTTTGTGCACCCATCCAATTCTGGTCGAGCATAGAATAGCATGCCTCTGAGATTGCTTTAACAAGGCCTGGATTATGATATACACTGGCGAGGGCTACGTGACTCGCACCAACACTCTTAATCCCTTCTACTGATGCAACACGCCTGAACAGATTCAGAACTCGTTCTTCATCCGGCGCTATTCCTCTGGCACCATAACGAAGAATATCCTCGGAATGTAAGCTGATAGAATGCTGTCCTGCTTCTATATTCGTCTTCACATCCCTTGCAATATGTTCAATGGATTTGAACCTAAGTTTCTGCATGTTTGGCGTGCAGAAAGAGCAGCCTCTGCCACAACCCCTACTTATCTCTACCAGACCGTGAATTGTGGCACCCAGGATGTTCGGAATCTCTTCTACTTCTGGCACCTTGCCTTTTATTATTCGCGGCAGTTTCTCGCCATCAAGTATGGATTTGACCATTTCAGGAACGCTGATTTCTCCCTCGCCAAGATGTACATAATCTATGTTCAGTTTGTTCATAATCTCTTCATCTGCTAACTGCCATGCCGCTTTACCCCCTGCCACCACTATCTTCTCCTTCATCACCGGGTTTTTCATCAATTCAAAGAACTTCACACGGTTGTAAGGCGGTCCGATATCGAGCATGTCAACGAACTCCGAAGTTGGCGGATTGATGCCCAAGAAATCGTGTCCACTAATCCCTATTATTTCCGTCCCGCTGCCTGCCACCTTCGTCAAATCCCGTGGATGAACAACTGCGACTTCATCTTCTCCTAACATGGCTGCTAAAGAAGCTTCTATAACTCTAAGTCCAAAATCAGCATACACCGCTCTGCCGTTTACTCTTGGTACAGGCGGAGAGAAAACGCTGAAATAAAACCAAGCCGGGATGATTCCTTGCGGCATACAGGTGGTGAATCCTACGAATATACCCCACCGATACCTGCTCATCATTGTCTCATCCGTGGTCAGTACGATTTTAGGACTTCTATCCGTTTTTTGTAACGAAAACCCGATTTTTTCCATCTTCTTTATTCTTTTTTATCTCCCTGTGCGCTTTCAGCCCTTTTTAGATAGGCGATTGCACGATCAACTTTCTCGCTGAGAGGTTCGAGGTCTTTTATAGCGTCGAGATCGGCGTTAAGCTGGTTGAGATAGCCCTTTACCTTCTCTCGTTCCGCTTTTATCAAGTCCACGAAGTTCACGTTTGCCACGTACAGGTTCTTTCTGAGGCTTCTGACCCGCTCTACCAAGCCCATTTTTATGAGCGTGTTAAGATAGTTTATGGTGGAAGAATAGGCATAATTAGTTCTTTCACCTATCTCGTTCGCGGATAGCGGCTCACAAGAAGTGATAAGCACGGCATAGATGAAGCTGCAGCCTTCTCCAAAGCCCCAGTTCATCATCATCGCTTTCACCCGTCGGACTGCGCGGTCCACAGGATTAAGATGCTCAGAGGGCATGGTATTTGTATCTATCATAAATATCATAAATATCATACCTAATATAAACTTTAACTTCAATCACAAACAATCCCAAAAACAACTTTGTAACCATCTAAAACAAGTTAGCTACACAAATCAACTCGCGGCTTTCCCGTCTCCAAAAACGTTTCTGCTATTCCATGGCCAAGTTCTCTTCCAAATAAGCCAAAGAACGATTCAAAAGGCGATTTCTTTCCATATTCCACCATTTTTGGCTTACCTTCGATCCCTGCCAGCTCCGCTGCAAGGTCAATGGCATCCTGAAAATTCCCCAACTCATCTACCAAACCCAGCTCTTTTGCCTGTCTGCCAGTGAATATCCGCCCATCGGCAAGTTCTAAGACTTCGCTCTCATTCATCTGTCTTCCTTCCGCTACTGCGTGAACAAACTGTGAATATACGTCATCAATCATTTCCTGAAGGATTTGGCGCTCTTCTTCAGTCATATTTCTAAGTGGCGACCCGATATCTTTATATTTACCGCTCGTAATGACATTAGACCTTACCCCATACTTTTCAAGTAGCTCAGAGTACTGTAACTGTGAAAAGATAACGCCAATGCTCCCCGTTATAGTCCCGGGATTCGCAACTATTTTATCTGCACCGCAGGCGACATAATACCCACCCGAAGCGGCTACATCGCTCATCGAAGCCACCACTATCTTATCATTCTCTCGTGCCTTACGTACCTCTTCATGTAATTCTTGCGAGGCGGCCGCGCTTCCTCCTGGGCTATTTATCCTGAGTATAATTGCCTTTACAGATGAATCTTCACCAGCGCGTTTTATCTGCTTTGCAATATCATCTGCGCCTGATTCCGATCCAAACATTCCAAATCCACTTCTGCCGCCCACGATTGAACCTTCAATGTTGATTAATACTATTTTACCATCGCCTCTGCCTATGCCGCCACTATCAAATGGAGCTTTCGCTATGATAGCAATTCCTATCACCGTGGATGCCAGGCAAATACCTAATAAGAGCAAGGCAATGCCCTTTCTTTTGTTTTCAATCATTGCTTTGATGCTCTCAGTTTAAATCCTCCGTGTTTATCATAACACTGAAATCAAAGAAAGACCTATGATTATAAGTATAAACACCAGCACCACAAGAACAACAATTGGTAGAACGAGAGTGGCAATTGCCCTACCTGTTGAGATTTTATGCGCCTCCCGAATTGCAAGGACATCCAGTATCAAAACCCAGATTGCTAAAAAGCTACCCAGCCCTATAGCGATAAAAGCGCCGGTCAAACCACCAGAAAGCATGACGATTAAGCCAATTGGCGCCTGGAATATGTTTGGAAGCGTAGCAAAACCCATCAGAACTAGCATTTCCGAGAAAGTACCCTTGCCTCCAAGAATCTTTGCTACTATGTGACATATGCCTGCGATAACGACCCAGCTAATAAATCCACCGATTACGCTTGAGGTCATGGCAGTAATAGGCGAAAAAGTCATCTCTTCAAAATCCGGAGCTACGGGCTCAAAACTAGAGAACTCGGTAAACAATGACATAACCGTACTTTGTGTTAATAAAGTCCCGACTCCACTACAAATACATGCTATTAGAACTATCATAGCTGCAATGGTTATTGACGTTCTCTCTTCTAACATTCGTCTGAACGTAGCAGTCGGCGTGAACAAAGTCCCGGAAATATCTTCTAACAGGTCTGCCATTTATTCCGCACCCTCCTTTTTTGCATATTCAGCCCTTATCGTCTGAGCCATCTCAGCATTTGCATCAACTACAAACGAACTGACATGACCACAATTCTTACAATGGTACACGAAACCAATACTGCCTCCAGCTTCGTAATACAGGTCCGCGCTACCACAAATAGGGCAAATTTTTGTTGTTTCTTCTTCCATGGTGTGATCTTCTTGTATTTCTTAATAAGCTTTCCAATAAAATATGTTATAGAATTTGTGTAATTTGATAATATCTTGTTGTAAATAAAGTACAATTCCTTTCCGTTTTAATTTTTTTTCTTCTGTTTCTCGAATCTTTTGTAATAGCACGATTCAATGAACTGACCCAGCGGCTTTTTCCAGGGTTCTGATTTAGTGGGTACGTGACTACCAAACTTTTTAGGACGCAATCCGAGTTTCCTTGCCATTTCTATTTGACGTGAGCTGAGGTGATATTTCGTCTTGGTGGAAGACCATAAATCGTCAAAACTTTTCTTCTTCTTTTTTGGCAATGCTCAGTCTTCCTCCGTATCATTCGAGTTCTGCCATGAATATTTCTCCTAATTGCGTTTGCCCAAGTTCAGTCAATTCCACGTCATCCATGGTTAAAACTCCACATCGGGGACACACAATGTCCTTTTCAAAGCGAGGTCGGTTTTCCTCTATTGGGAAGGCGATCTTGCCTACGTCACAGTCGAATCCTTTTCTACATTTCGTACATAGAAAGTTTAGTTCTGTCATGTTACTTCCTAATTTTGAGACGTGCTTTTCTTTCTGGATATTACAAAGCGTTTGCAATGGCTGCGCTGCCCTGCACTTACTGCCTGGATTGTCTGCCGGAGAGAGAGGGTTTTGGCTTAGACTACGCGGCTAAGAGGTTTTGTGAACATCAGGATAAGGCGAGACCGTCAATGGAGGCTTGTGGT
>JAPWVK010000042.1 GCA_029241965.1 Candidatus Methanophagales archaeon | reverse complement strand
TGGCAGATGGGTGTGAGACCTATGGCTGGATGATGGGAGCCCGGTGAGCTGAGAGGTTCACGCCGGGTTCTGAGAGGACGTAGGGGGGCGGTTCCCCTGCGTTACTCACCTTATCGTTACCGCAAACTCAGAAGAGACTGCAAAGGAGCTTGCTGAGTTGATTAAAGAATTCCTGAAGGAACGAGGCATGGAATTGTCAGAGGAGAAGATTCATATCACTCATATAGATGACGGTTTTGACTTTTTAGGCGGGAACTTCCGCAAATACAGAGGAAAACTCCTGATAAAGCCATCCAAGAAGTCGATTGGGAATATCATCCGTAAAATCGGTGATGTGATCAAACGGGCGAAGGTATGGAAACAGGAAGACCTCATCAATGTACTGAACCCCATCATTACTGGCTGGTCGAGTTATCATCGATCGGCTGTAGCTAAAGAGATATTCAGCAAATTAGATTATATTTTGTGGAATATGCTCTGGAGGTGGGCTAAGAGGAGACATCCTGATATAAAATCCAGGACGTGGGTTGCTAATAGATATTGGCATTCCGCGGGAACTCGGAATTGGATGTTTTCTACTGGAGAGAATAGATTGAAACTATTCTCGGACACGAAGATTGTACGGTTTGCTGGCTTGAAATTGGACAAGAATCCCTTTATCGATCAAGACTACTTTAACTTTCGGAACCGCTGCCCGATACTGAAAGGGTTATGAGATGCTTGAGCGGTATGAGGTGAAAGTCTCACGTACCGTTCTGAGATGAGGAGGGGCGGGCAACCGCCTCCTTCTTAATCGGCGTCTACGCTAATTATCAAAAGGGGTAAACTATTTACTGGGGGCACCCTAACGGGAATTGTAGGTTTTGCACCAAACCCTAACTTTATTAGGTTTTTGTGGTCAAAACCGAAACTTATTAGGGTAACGTTTTTGTTTCCCTAACACTATATTAGGTTTAGTGGTAAAGAAAAATGAAAGCATTAAACGAAGTAGAACCGGAAGTAAAAGTAGTAGTGAAACAGATAGGCGGCGGTTCCGAGGTAAAAGATAACCTGAAGGAATTGGGCATTTCCGAAGGAACGGAGCTTACGGTAGTGGCTACTGAGCCCGTGCATGTCCATGCGGGCCCCATTGCACTAAAAACAGCAACAGGGACAGAGGCAGTAGTAGCGCGTGGCTGGGCAGATAAAGTGTATGTGGAGAAAGGTAGCGAAACACTTCCACTTCTAAGACTGGAGGCAGGCGAAAAGGGCACGGTAACGACTTTAGAAGGCGGAAAGACTTTTGAAGATAACTTCGCTGAACTGGGCATAGAAAAAGGAATCGAAGTAGAGTTTTTGCGTCATCTCCCTGATGATACCCTGACGTTCAAAATAGACGACTCAGAAGTCAGTATGGGTGAAGGTCAGGCATCAAAGGTGCTAGTAGAACGTGATGGAAAAACTATCCAGATTAATTATCTTGCAGAAGGCGAGAAGGCGAAGATAAGCAAGATAATCGGCGGAACTTCGCTTAAGGATAAATTTGAACAGCTCGGAATGGTGGAAGGTAAAGAGATAACATTGGTCAAGAAGGAGACGCCAGCGCCAAGGCCAAAGATGGGGACGTACGTGCTTGCGAAGATAGGTGAGCAGTTGGTAACTATTGGAAGAGGCCTGGCAGAGAAAGTTCAAGTGGAATAATAAAAGAAAGAAAAAAGAGGGAAGGGTTAGAGTTCGTCTCTGATCTTTCTCGTATTTTTAGTCTAAAACGGACGAGATGAGGTAACGATGGAAGAGGAGTGTGTGAGTGAGGAAATGGCGGAAGAGAAGCGGGTTTTTCTAAATGATAATTACAGTGATACAATACCATTGAGCCAGTTAAATCCCGGCGAGCAGGGTCGAGTGATAGCAGTAGAAGGAGGGCATGGTATTCGCCAGAAGTTGCTCCTTCGTGGTTTATTTGAAGGCAGCGTGGTACGCATGATTTCATGTTACGGGCCCGTTACGGTAGAGGTAGATAGAAGCACGGTCTCCATAGGTCGTGGTATGGCGCAAAAAGTTATTGTCAGGAGGATATGAAAGTAATGGAGAAGAAGTTGAGCGAAATGGATTTTGATGAAGAAGGAACGGTGAAGGAGATAGGCGAGGATTTAAGGAAGCAAGTAGCGGGTATGGGGATCAGAGAGGGTAAAAAAGTGAGAATGGCGACGAAGCAGCCCATAAAAGGACCCGTGGTGGTAGAAGTGGACAAGTCAGTTACTTCTTTGGGCTTGGGCATAGCGGATAAGATAGTAGTGGAGATCGGATAGAGAAATGAAAATATTATTGATGGGGCATCCGAATGTGGGAAAGAGCGTTTTCTTCAACCGGCTGACGGGTGCAAAAGTGTTTGAGTCAAATTATCCCGGAACGACAGTGGATTTCATGAAAGGCTGGATGTGTATAGAGGGAGAGGATGTCGAGCTGATAGACGTGCCGGGAACGTTTTCCTTAGAGCCGAAGGACAAAGCAGAAGAAGTATCGGTGGAAATGCTTGAAGAAAATAGGGATTGTGTGGTTGTATGCGTGCTTGATGCGTCAAAAATAGAGCGTGGGCTTTACCTGGCTCTGGAAATCATAGAACGCGGTTATCCGGTTGTAGTAGCGTTAAACATGTGGGACGTTGCGGAGGACAAGAATATAAGGATAGATGTGGCGAAATTGGAGCGAATTCTCGGTGTGCCTGTAGTGCCAACGACAGCGGTAAGTGGAGAAGGATTCAAGGAACTCGTTTCAAAGCTAAAGGCGTCAGCACCGGTGAAGATAGAGGAAGTAATCAAAAATGCAGGAGGTGGTGAAAGTGCCGCAGTCAGTGGATGAGCGCTGGGATTTAATTGACAAGATATCGAGACAAACGGTGGAGTTCGGTGCGTACAAGCATACATTGAAGGATGCGATTGCGGAACTCACCGTTAAGCCGCTGACCGGAATACCGGTAGCAATTGCGGTTATATATGGATTTTGGTCGTTTTTCTGCGATTTCGCAGGCACTCTGTTTACTGACGGTTTCATGGTGAGGCTGTTCGATGAGCACTGGTTGCCGTGGCTGCAGTCTGTTTTTCCTGGCGGGTTAGGAAACCCGTTATATGCACTCATGATAGATGCGGGACATATGGAAGATGGCGTGTTAGTAGCATCAGACAATTGTTTTGAGGCTTTTGGTGTGCTTACCAGCGGTCTTTTCGTACCATTTGGAGTAGTGCTGTGGGCAGTGCTGGCGTTTTATTTGATATTCGCAATATTAGAGGATATAGGCTATTTACCGCGACTTGCTGTTCTCGTTGACACGGTGCTGCACAAAATAGGTTTGCACGGCTATGCGATTGTGCCAACATTCATCTCATTGGGATGCAATGTTCCAGGTGTGACCGCAGTGAGACCTTTAGAAACAAGGAAGCAGAGATTCATGATGATCACGCTCCTGAGTGTGTTTGTACCCTGCGGTGCGCAGATAGGGATTATGCAAGACCTGATTCCAGAGCTGATGGGCTGGATATTCCTGACTTTGGTCATAGGATACCTTGGCTTTGGATTCATCCTGAACAAAATCGTGCCGGGTAAGTCGCCGGAGATTATAATGGATGTGCCGCCATATCAAATGCCAACGTTTAAAAACGTTATGAGTAAGCTGTGGATAAGGACATCGAAGTTTCTGCTCGTTGCGGTTCCTTTCGTTCTGTTAGGGTGTCTGATTGTTGGTCTTATGTACCTGACTGGAGCGATGGATTGGCTGGTGGCTGTATTTGGTCCATTGCTAATGGGGTGGTTTGGTGTGCCATCAGAAACGGTAGCGCCGCTAATAGCGGGCTTTCTGAGGAAAGATCTGGCAGTGGGAATGATCGGTGGTCTCATGGAGCAAGGAATAATGACTACTTTTCAGGTGTTCACATCTGTGGTTTTGCTTTGTATCTACTTCCCGTGCTTGGCGACGTTTGCACTGATGATAAAGGAAGAGAACTGGAAAGAGCTTCTTGGAAGCTTGGCTTCGCTTGTAGCAATGGTCTTTATCTACGGTGGCTTGATACATTTAGTGGGAATCATGCTGGGGGTGGCGTAAATGAACGAAATGGAAGAGAAATTTGGACAGATATATTTCGCAGTTTTGGGTGCAGTGGCATTAGCGTTTGGTATTGCGGAACTGATAGCAAGTGCGGGAGGCGGATTTACGTGGGGGATTCTGGATTCCTCAGGTGCTGCGAACCCCATGTTCCTATCGTGGCGGGCTATAATCCTTCTCTCTGTAGGGTTCTTTTACCTCAGTAGTGTAAAGGATTTTGCAGAGGTGCATCAACTGGCGAAGGCAGTGATGGCGAGCATAATGATATGGATAGTTGCGGGAATGGCGATATGGTCAATGATAGCGGGCTCTATACCGGGAGAAGAGACGTGGTTTAACAGTCTGGAAGGGTTTTTAGCGAGTTACGCGCCGCCATATAGTCCTGAAATGTTTCTGCTGCCGTTCTCGCTGGTGATACTGTATTATATCAAGAAGGAAGGAGAAACGGCAACTGAATAAAAAAATGAAAAGTCCAAAATTACCATTAAAAGTAGTGGCAATCGTAGCGCTGGTTTTGCTGGCATTATCTACGGCGGTTATTTCTGTTGATGCGCACATGCCGGGAGCAAAGGCACCGCCGGAGTTCGAGTTATCGCCTATTGTGATTTTGGACAATGGAGCAGAAGTAGAGATAACAATAGAGGACGCGGGAAATTATCACAATGAGCGGATGGCAGAATTTAAGAGGAATACGCTGAAAAAACAGAATAAAACAGACGAAGAAATAGATAAGATAATAGAGAAGGAATTCGCAGGAGCGACGGGAATTTGTCCATGTTCTTCATGTGCGTTTAGGGCAGCACTGCTGGGCATATCAGAACTGTGGGGCGATGAGATACCAGAGAGAGCGGACATAAAGATTATCAGTCGCCGCCCCACACCGGGAGCTACGCAATGTCTTCAGTATATAGCAGGGACAGGACCGAAAGTTCCTGATGTAAAGTCCCAAGGTGAGCTTCAGATGATTCTGCCTGATGGAACTGAGGTAACGGATTTGTCGGTAAAGAGCCTCAAGAAATACATGGTGGACATGGACTTAAGTACATGGAACTTTGTAATCATTCGGAAATCCACAGATGAAGAGTTTGAAGTGCAAGTGAAAGAAGGCGTGCATCCGGAGGGTTTCTTCGAGCTGAGAAAGAAGGTGAACGTAGAGAAGACGGCGACCGTGTGCCACGAGGTGGCACGAGAGATGAGGGTTTGGCCCCTCGAAGCCGGCTTGCAGGAGCAGGCTTCAAACCGCCTTAAGCTGCTGTGGTTAAAAGCCATGGTGGTGAGCGTTAAGGAAAAGGTCCCACAAGATG
>JAPWVK010000041.1 GCA_029241965.1 Candidatus Methanophagales archaeon | reverse complement strand
CAAAAGAAGGTAATGCAGTCGTTCTTTTATCTTCCCCTCCTTCTCACTTTTGTATCGCTTTTCTAACTCTTTTAAATCAATATTTTTCAACTCCATAAAATCATGTTATTGTCCTATTATTTATAACCTACACTATACTTGAAAAAGCCATAAATGATGCGAGCGAAAAAGTAAGTAAAAAATGTAAAAAAGGAAGATTGGGGCACATTTGTCAAAGGAGCAGAATCTGGACTACGATCAATTAGAGGTCCATTGCCCCGTGAAGGAAACGAATTTGATGAAATTACTTCTTTGATTAAAGATGCTTTTTTTGATGTCTATATCTACGGAAAAGAAAAAGTAAACGAATGAATTGATAAAATCACAAAGATATTTGATGAAGTAAAAGAAAGCATGGGTGAAAAAGTTTCTGAATACATAAAGCGGATTAAAGAATTTATAAGCGAGATATTCAATAACACGTATCAACTCTGCTTGGAGGTGATACCTGCAAAAATGAAAACGAAAGACGGGATATACGAGCTTTACAATGTATCCTTTTCACAATCGTTTTCTCTACAAGGCGGAATCAAAGCATCGCTCACTGAACTTTTGGACTTTGCTGCTTCCGGACAGGTTTGCATGGATGTTTCATATAATTTCAGCTTTCATGAGGAAGGACCAAGGTTAAGGTAAGATTTGCGTTACTTTATTAAAAAAAGTAAATCTTACTTAAATAGAAGTTCTATAAATGTGGGATGTGGTCGGCGAAGCGGTTCTAAAAGTTGGAGGGAGGTAGGATGAACTTGATTAACAAAAAGCTGTGTCGAGGAATAAGCATTTTGATATTGTTAACGCTGTACATGGGATTATATTTTGAAGCAACCGCGTTAGACGAGATGGCAGTAGGGGAATTTCATGAGTTAGAAGGAGGATATTCGATCACAGTCGCAGAAGCCGATGTAGAGAGCGGAAAAGCTGTTTTTTTACTGCTAAAAGAAGATTGAGTGGTTGATGAAAAGGTTGTAAACCGTGGCGAGCGGTTCCGCCTTCATGATGAAGAAAATTTTTATTCGAAGCCATTTTGGATTCTGTATTTCGCCGCGAGGAGATGATTACGGTTCACTTGGTTGAGTACAACTGGGAATGGGGAGAAGAACCCTATGTAAAACCTGTAGAACCAACTCCACCTGTAGAACCATATGAACCATATACCATCCTCATTGTCAGTGCTGCTGTGATTGTACTTATTTTTGTCGTATTCAAGAGCATCAATTTGAAAGACAGAATACGCCAGCAAAAAATTGAAGAATATCGTGCAAAGATGGAAGAATGGGAAAAAGAGGGGTATAATGTATCAGAGCTTAAGCAAGTGTTAGAAGTTAAAAAATGAGAAAAAACGATTTGAAGGTGATCAAAAACAAATTTAGAGATTTTGAAAAGAATATTAAAACCCTGAAAAGGTTTGAATACGAGCTCAATTCGCTCGATATAAAAGGGTTTGAACCCGAAGTTGAAACAATAAGATCGAAATTAAAAAGCCCTGATAAAATCACTGAGATAGAAAAAGAAATTGTGGAGTTAAAAGATAAAATAACAGAAAGAGTTCCTGATTTATCCGTTAATAGAAGCCCAAGTAAAACTTCTATTACGGAGGGCGAAGAGCTTGATGTAAAAACAGAGCTAAAGAACGATGGCAAAGAAGTCGCGAAATTCGTCTCGTTTTCGGATAGTTCTACTGAAAGCTTCAAAATCATTTCGGGCGACAATTATTGGACTGGGGACCTTAAACCGGGTGAATCAAAGTTCCTCACGTACACGCTAAAAGCGGACAAAACAGGAAAATACACTATTCCACATTCAATCGTGAAATATGAGGATAAACGAGGAAATAATTATGAGCAAAGTGCAGAGGTTATTGAAATTGAGGTTAAGGGTAAAAATCCACAGATTAAAGAGGATATCGCGGAAGTAGAACCACCGGTAGTGAAAGAGGGCACTAGAGAGAAACACATCTTCAAATTAGAAATTGAGTCACCAGATACCATTGAAATAGCATCAGACAAAGCCGATCAAGGTGTTTATTCTGTTAGATTCATAACACCGCATTACTCTTCGAGGCCGAAATCGGCAGATGTGGGAAAGGACCTTTTAGAGTATATTAATGCGAGTATTAATGCTGTCACAGAGGCAATGAACAAGGTAAGAGGTGTAAGAGGAGATGAAGAAGAAAAAATAGAAGAATATTCGAGAGAAATGTTGGGATCACTTCGTGATTTGGGTTGTATTCTCTACAAGCAGATTCTTCCACCAGATATCATGGGGGAGTTATCAAAACTCCAGCAAATAAAACATTTAGAGTTGAGTATTAGTGAGAACTTAGGGGAATATCCTTGGGAAGCAATGCACGATGACACAGACATAGATAGTTTTCTTTGTCTTAAATACGCTTTAGGGAGAACTATCCAGGTAGAAGGGACAATAGAGAGTCCAACCGGAATAATCGGCGACAAATTAAAGGCGTTGGTTATAGGCGACCCGTTAGAGGGATGTGAAAGAGAGTTACCGATGGCAAAAAAAAAGAGGCAGAAGTAGTAGCTCAAAAATTAAGAGAGAGGGGGGGTAGAAGTAAAAACATTGATAGGTGTGTCCGCGACCCTTCCCCAAGTTTTACCTGAATTGGGTAGGGGATATGACATCATACATTATGCCGGGCATGCCGAATTTGATACGGAAAAGCCGAGGGATAGTTATTTAGTCCTAAGAGATGAAATGCACCTAAAGGCAAAAAATATAACAAAGCAGTTTGAGGGAAAGAAAAAGCCAATTTTTGCATATATCAATGCTTGTAAAGCAGGAAAAAGAGCAGCGCAGGAAGAAAAGGTTGAAGACATAGAATATACCAATGATGTTTCTGGTTTAGCAAGTGCATTCTTAGAAAAAGGCATTTACTATATTGGTTCGGTTTGGCCCATACATGATGACGCTTCCGCGGATGCTGCAATTTTTTTTTTATGACAATTTTCTTAACGGTGTTTCAATAGGTAAGTCGTTAAGAAAAGCAAAAGTTAGTGTTTACGAGAAATACAAAGGAAAAAGAACCGCATGGGCTGGGCTTGTCCTGTATGGGAATCCAACGTTAACAATTGTGAGAGGGTAGCTTTTATAAAAACTTTTTAAGCGCATTATTCAACATAAAAGTATGTCAGAGGTTATGCAGAGGGCACGGGAAATCTTTAAGGGGGCGGGCTTCGGTAGTCTTGATGAAGCTGTATTTTCTTTCGCTATGCTTCTCGCCAAAGCAAAATTAAGCGAGTTTGAAGAGGAATGTGGGATATTCAAACGTAAATATGGCGACTATGAGGCATTTAAAAGAAATGCGGAGGGGGGAGAAGAGGAAAACTTTGTGGAGTGGGATGACTACCTTGCTTGGCGTTTCGCAGAGGAATCTCGTAAGTTCTGGATGCAAGAAGTCATGCAGCTTGGCGCTCTCACCACAAGGGTATGAATTATGATTTCTTCTATTCTAAAGCACTGAAAGTTCATTAAGAACTATGAGGTGAAACGATTTCGTGTCGCAGGAGATTCCTCAGAGATTGTTATTGTCGTGGAGTTTGTTGATGGTTCCTTGCTTTATGTTAGAGATTACACCTTCGGTAGGGTGCGTAAATATTCCTATCACTGGCAAAAGGATGGTGAAATGCTGATTAGATGGGACAATGCCCCTCACTGGAAGCACTTGCGAACTTATCCGCACCACAAACTTATCTCCTTAGAGAAAAACATCCAAGAGTCGAAGGAACATAACTTAGATGCCGTTATGAACTTTATAACGAAGATATTGGAGAAAAGAAAGTAGTGGCGGCATACCCAAAACATCTTCCAAATAAGTGAATTGGTATTCACCGTATCCGTTCCTTCTTATTCACCGCTACGACTTTCCCGCTTTCATCCACCGCGAATTCGAGCAAAATCCTATCCACTCTGGTCGTTTTTGGATTCCACGCCCTGCCACACCGCCCGCATTCGACAATACTACCCAGTTCTATGACATACCAGCTTGCACCTGCATACGCTTCCCCACAGTAGGGGCATATACTTACGGTAACATCCAAAAAGCTTTCTTTTGTTCCATGATTTAACTATTAACAGACATGAAAATAGAAAAGACGGAAGAGTATATTGCAGTGCGCGGCGATTTCAAAGTGCTTAGTTCCGCAGTCTATAATGGCGGATACAGGAGGGCTAGAGCACTATTAAATCTAACAGTAGCGACTGATTTTAAAGGCGACGCTTTTGAACGGTTCGATTCTTTCTTCGAAGAGCATGATTTACCCGGCGAAGAAACTGTGGCGTTGATAACCGCGGTAGGGATGAATGACGCGCGAATAATAGAACGAGGAGATGTTACGGCCATCATAACCGCAGGAAAATCAAAAGCGCCTTCTAAACTCTCTTCAACGATAAATATCATCTTACTGCTAAATAAAAATCTGTCGCAACCGGCAATGGCAAACGTGATAATAGTAGCCACGGAAGCGAAGGTCGCGGCGTTATACGACCTCGACGTGCATGAAGTAAACGGAGAACTGTTCACGGGCGATGTTACCGATTCCGTGGTGGTTGCATGTCGTAGAAACGTGAAAGATGAGGCTAAGGGCGGCGTAGAGGAAGAGGGAATATTCGCGGGTAAAGCGACAGAATTGGGCGGAACGGTGTATGAAGTTGTAAGGGAAGGCGTAAGAGACGCTCTTATTTATCATGATGCTTTAACGGCAGATAGACACATACTTATCAGGCTGGAGGAACGCGGAATATTTTTAGATGATCTGGTATCAACGGCTCTCGAACTCTACGTACCGGCAGAAGGCGAAGAAGTGGATAGAGCGGAGCTAAAGAGGCGGTTAGAAGTGACGATAAAGAAAGAATGCACAGATGTGAATGTAGCGTTGCTACTGGCGGCGGCTATGCACTCCGACGAGATTGAGATAATGAAGGGCAGAGCTGGCGAACTGGGCGCGACCGATGCAGCAAGTATTGTTGCTGACGAGCTTATAGGCATTGACATTGCGGAATATATAGGCGGTAAAAAGGCATTATTCAATTTCTTCTATTACGATACGAGGAAACCGGGGATATTACGCCTGCTGGGTGTGTTCATGGATGATGCCATCGGAGGATTGATCGCGGGCTGCATGACTAAAATGTTAGGATAATTTATCATGGCACGTGTAATCGGGATAGATCCAGGAACTGCGATAACGGGGTGGGGTGTGGTCGAATCCAAAAATGGAACGCAAAAACCAGTAAAATTCGGATGTATAAAGACCACCACCAAGCAATCAAGAGCGGAGCGGTTGAAGGTGATATACGAAGAGTTGCTTGCGGTGATAAAAGAGACGACACCGGACGTTATGGCAATCGAGATGATATTTTTCAATGTTAACGTGAAAACGGCGTTAAGCGTGGGTCAAGCACGTGGAGTCTGCCTCTTAGCTGCTGCAGTCTCAGGGATATCAGCATACGAGTATAACACTTCAGAGGTAAAGAGTATTATCACGGGTTATGGACGTGCGACAAAGAGCGAAGTAGCTAACAGTATAACGGAACTGCTACGCATGGAAGAGACACCGACGCCCGATGATGTCACTGATGCGCTCGCCATTGCGGCTACGCATATAATCCAGACGCAAAAACATTTAGAAGAGAACAGACAATAACAGGGTGAAGGACATAAACCAGCAGAAAAGAGTCATAAACGAGATATAAATCCAATCCTTTGGTCCTTCTAAGCTCGTGTGCATCAGTGGGTATGCAAATTTCTGTAACATGACTATAAGTATCGCGATGAGCAACCAATCCGTGGATATAGGAGTTGCGTAAATACTCATTTTTTCCGTGTTCTTCTTGATAATGTACGAATTCTTATTCTCTTCGTCGTTTATCAGCCATTTGTCCGTGCTTTCCTTCTTAACAGTCACATTTTCAGAGAGTGGGGTACCTTTGTCCTCAAACAGGTTTAACAAATTATTCGGAACGATACCGTTATCCAGGTTATCTATTGCCACTCCGTTCTCACCGACCATATACGGGGTAAACGCAAAAATTGAATAGCATATGACTCCAGCGATAATACCAAATATAACTGGTGTCAGGGTCTTTTTCAAGCCCTCATCGTATTCTGCTTTCTCTTTCTCCTCTTTATCCCTCTCTTTTTTGCCTTTATCCATGTGCTTCTTCAACTCAATTTATAAATACGCTCGCTATATAAGATTACTACGTTTTTTATTTGCTTCTGTGGAATACGAGCAATTTCAATGCACATGCTTTTTCGCCCGGAATTTTTACTTGATGATAGCCTGCCATGCTGACCCGCAATATCAGAAAACTTCAGCCTCAAATATGAAGACCTACTAACTTACCTCACCACCGCCCCTTCATATATTACAGCCGCTATGTCATTTCGGGTCGCTCTTCGCACCACTCCTTTTATCTGATTACGCACGTTTCTCATATTCGGTGTGTCGTTTCTTATAACCAACAAATTCGCCTTCTTACCTTCTTCTATCGAGCCAACAATTTCCCCCTCCTGCAGTACCCTTGCAGAATTCAGTGTGCACATCTTCAACACTTCCCTCTCGTCAAGCCGAAAAATCTTCGAGATGAATTCCATCTCAGAGAATATGTTAGGTGCGTTGAGCATTACGTTGTCGGTGCCGACACCCACTGTCAATCCCGATTCGAGCATCTGACGTAAAGGGGGCAGTCCCACTCCGGTCACCAGATTTGACCGAACGCAAACCACAGCTCCGATATTATTATCACGTATCTTCCGGAAGTCGTGCAGTGTTGCTTTTGTAAGATGCACGATGAAATCAGGCTCAAGTTCTATTGCTCCCTTTATGTCACCCGCATTTCTCTCTCCGGCGTGGATAGCGAGCATTTTCCCCCTTCTCTTCGCCTCTTCCGCTAAGAACTCCAGGTCTTCCTGTCTATGGTTCGCAACACTGCTAACGCCTATCCCATCCACCGAGTCAAAAAGCGTATTAATATCTTCAGCACCATCACGGGTTCTACCAAATATTCTCACGCTTAACTTGTCTTCACTTCCTGACGAACTAAAAGCCTCTTTCAACGCTATCGCACCCGAAAATCCACCTTCACGGAAATCTGCGAACATCTGAGTCCCCGACGCGATAATATCCTCAATTGTGCTCTGCATCGCGGAAACCAGCACGTCGTAAGGCGTTTCAGCCAATATCTTGTGCTTGAACCCGCCAGGACCCACTAACTGCTCTAAAGGCATAAAATCGGGTTCTTTTGCTATCGAATCGCCGATATGCGTATGTGCATTGACGAAAGCGGGTATTATGATACCATTTAACGCTGATTCTATCTTCTCCTCTCCTATTTCTTTTATCTTCCCGCTTTCTATTACTATATAGCCTTCCTTCTCTTCAAAATCATCGCCATATGCAAGAGTCCCAGAAAGCGTTAGTTCTTTTATCGGCATACCGCTAATACAACATAAGTTGAACTGTGAAGATATAGTCTATAGCAAGTGTTAAGCCACGAAATTATTTAGAACTTTGGAAACGAAAAAATCATGTAATAAAGAATGTACTAAGTTTTATGCTCACACTTACCTCACTGCCAACCAAACGTATCTTTAATCGCATGTAACAAATCACAAATCCAAGGCTGTAATATTACCCAGATTGTATTTGTATAGCGGAGGCGAAAAAACCCACGAGATTACAAGAGGTTAACACAACACTTTTTCTTTTTCAGAAAAAGAAAACCTGTGCTAAAAGAAAACACGTTTGTTCTTTTGGTAAAGCTTTTCTTTCAAAGAAAAGGTTTCTCGTGAAAATCTGTATAATCTTGTGGTTGGCTAAACAAACACCATTTAATGTATTTACGCATTCAAAGAGATGCTTTTCCCTTGCTTATAAGAGTCTATTGCTGCGGTAGCGGCATGGAGCGTGTATTTCCCTTCTTCGCCCGATGGTTCTGGTGCGGTATCATTGATGATTGACAGTAAAAAATGACCGATTTCATTTTTTAATGGCTCGCCCTTCTCTATATTTACTTTTATGAGTCCCTCGCTTTTCCATATATCAAGGTTTTGTTCTAAATAGTCGGCAGAAGCAACACCGCCCGTTCCCGTAGCTGTGAGGGTTCTCATTTTATATGGCGTGAGCCAGTTCGTCTCCACGCTTCCTGATTTCTTATCATCATATTTCAATAGGATGGAAGCATAGTCCTCCTGGATATGAAAGCTGTTACCCGCAATGGAATACACATTCCGCGCTCTTTTTCCATAAAGATGCGAAATCGCATCTATGTCGTGAACCGCTAAGTCTATTATTATACCGACATCTCTTATCCGCGGAGCGTATGGCCCTACCCTTCTGCATGATATAGAAAGGAGTTCGCCGAGTTCGCCAGCAGAGATAAGCTCTTTGAGTTTCAAAATAGCAGGATTAAAGCGTTCTATATGCCCTATCATCAGTTTGAGGTTTTCACGTCTTGCGGCATTTATTATCGCATCCGCACTCTCTAACGATTCGGCTATGGGCTTCTCGATGAGCATGTGCACACCGCAGTTTGCAGCTTTAAGTGCAATGTCTTTATGCAAACTCGTAGGGACGGCGATACTAACGGCATCTAAATCCTTCTTCAGTAAGTTCTCGCAGTCGCTGAATGCTTCTATATTATATTCTGCGGCGACTTCGATTGCTGTTTTCTTATTAATATCCACAACACCGACCAGCTCCACACCCCTCAGTCCATTGTAAATTCTTACATGGTGTTTGCCCATAGCACCTGCACCTATTACGCCAACTCGTAGCTTATTCATCTTCTATTTTACGTTCCTCCCGATTCTATCCCTCAAAAAATGAAAAAATGGGCTTAAAATCAATTTAGCCCCCCTTCACACTGCCGCTTCCTTCGGTAGTAAAAAAATAGCCCAAGTACCATGACTAAAGGTATCGCAATAGTGGGATATTCTGGAACTGGTACCATAGCAATCTCTATAACGGTGTTACTTTGGCAGTCCTGCGTAGCAGTCAAGCTAAGATCATCACTTTGATTGTTTTGATCAACGCCACGCGAACTGCTGTCAATCGCCATTGCAGACATTGTCATCATTGCCACAATCGTTACGCACAACGACAGAGTTATTATACGTCTTATACCACCCATTTATTTCTCTTTTGCCCCCTATCTTTAACATAAGCACTTTAATCACTTAAAGCTTTCTATACGTTGGGTATTTTCAAGAACAAACATTTTACCAATCCCCTTTTTGAAATATAACTGTCTGTATCAGGTATCTCCGTACACGTTATAAACTAAAGTTTCCAACTATTGAAAGCAAAATAAAATAATCTGTAAAATTTTGTTAACCAAGCGAAAGGCATATATATGATCTGGTATCCAAAAATTAATCTTTTTTGCATCACATAATTATGCGCAATCGAGAAACTCTCTATATTCGTCAAATGTGCAAACCTGTGACGTAACCATCGCCCTTTTGCAAAGGGATAGGGTAAAACACTTCTTTATTTGTGTATAAATGTAGCCAGTGCTTGCTCTTCTATTCTTCGCGCAGCCAAATCCGCAATGAGCTGGAGTTTCCGCTTTGCTTCCGACTCTTCGAGTCCGTCAATACTATTCTTCGCACCCCGTACAAGCCCATTGGATAGCGTAATTGCATAGCCGATTGAACGGGAATTTATGAAAATTTCTCTTACCCTGTTAATCTCGGAACTGCCTACTTCCCTCTTCTTCGTCAGGATTTCTTCTATATACTCCTTCTCTGACGGGTTTGAATGCTTTAATGCGTGGATTACAAGAATTGTCCGTTCTCCATTTTTAATGTCTAATCCTACAGACTTCCCTGTCTTTGCAGGGTCACCGCAGATGTCTAAAACATCATCTTGAATCTGGAACGCCATGCCTAGGTTCTTACCATAATTGCGAAGATTATCACTTTCTATCTCGCTTCCACAGCCAAGCATAGCGCCTGCTTCTGCGCTCGCCATAAATGCAGAGGCGGTTTTCAGCTCAGCCACCTCCATGTATAATTGCTCTGTTGCCTCCTGTAAGTCCCGTAACCGTAGTGTAAACTCCAGATACTGCCCCATCGCGATATCAGAGATAGCACTGGTGACTAATCTCATGACTTCCGGCTCGCCGCATCTCCCCAGCATCTCGCAAGAAAGCCCAAGTAAGAGGTCACCAATGACTATTGCCCGCTTTTCGCCATATCTCGCGGGATTAGAAGGGTTCTTCCTGCGTACGTAATTCTCGTCTATTATGTCATCATGAACCAGTGTAGCGTTATGGAGGAGTTCAATGCCTATTGCGGTGGACAAAGCTTTATCCCGTGAGCCGCCAACCGCTTCCGCTGATAGAAGGCAGATGATAGGGCGAAGTCTCTTCCCCCCTGTATCTCTTATGTAATTCAGCGCGTCTGATAAAATTTTATTAGATTCGTACTGCATTTTTTGCTCGATAACCTCTGATAGCCGACTGTTGAAATACCGCACTTCATCAAGAACCTGCTCTTCTGTCATCTCCATTCCATAAATATGCAATCCATTTATAAAAAGACACCTCCTCTTTGCGTAACTACGTTTTTAATATACTCAAACATACCCACAAATACGATGCAAGGATTCGAGGTAATACCTGCGGTAGATTTGAAAGGGGGCAACTGTGTCCAATTGCAGCAGGGTAAGAAGGATGCGTTGATATTTTCGGCAGAGAACCCGGTGGTGATAGCGCGGGAATGGGTTGCGCAGGGTGCGAGAAGATTGCATATAATAGACCTGGACGGTGCGTTCATGGAAGCGCAGAGCAATTTTGGTGTGATTAAAGAGATAGCAGAGTCAGAAAGCATAAAGGGAAAAGTGAGGATTCAGGTGGGTGGCGGAATCAGATCTTACGAAGCAGCAGTTAAGCTCCTCAAAATAGGTGTGGACCGGGTAATATTTGGTACAGCGGCGTTTAAATCTCCGCAACTTATACAGAAGTTAGCAGATGAGTTCTCCTCGGAGCGGGTGATGGTCGCGTTGGATGCAAGAGAGGGAAAAGTGGCGATAGATGGATGGCGAGAAGTAACAGGGCTGGAGGTGAAAGATGCAGTGAAGAAAGCAGAAGAGTTGGGTGCCGGTAGTCTGCTCTTTACGAACATAGACGTTGAAGGTTTGATGCGTGGTGTAGAGAAAGGGATTATAGAGCAGTTCGTTGGTGCTGCAAGCGTTCCGGTGGTTATAGCGGGTGGTGTAAGCAGTGCGGAGGACGTGAATTGGATAAAAGAGGTGGGTGCAAGCGGAGTTGTCCTGGGCAGCGCATTGTATAAGGGTAAGATAAATTTTGAGCGGGTGAAATGTTAAGGGGTTTACGTTAGCTCTATAAATACCGTGGCTTTCATCAAAAAGTGATGTAACCTTCTTATCCGTTCTTTGGTGATTTTTCAGAAATGTTTGCAGAAAAAGCTCTGTCTTTTTGATTTATATGTGGATTAAATATCCAAGTTTTTGGCTCTTCGCTATTTAATGTGGGTAAATGTAGTTAAGTGGCTGCCAAATAATCCAAAATCAGAAGAAAAAGGAGGTTAGATATTGCTTTAAATATAAAAAGAAGGATTGAAAATGTTGGTAAGGTGATTGTGAGACCGCTTCTTAGGCGGTTAAACTTGACATAAACGAAGGACATTATTGATTTCGTCT
>JAPWVK010000040.1 GCA_029241965.1 Candidatus Methanophagales archaeon | reverse complement strand
TGCGTGGGCGTTGCCATCCACGCATTCTGCGGTAGGATTACCCCGAATGGAAGGGGTAGCCGGTTAGGCAATCGGTGATGCAACTTCTTGTCAACAGACAGATTACACAGATTTACACGAGAAATATTAATATGGATCAGGTTTAATTACTCTATTGGTTTTTTATCCCTGCTAACCCATAAATCTTGTGCTAATCTCGTGGAATCTCGTGGTTTTTTCGATTAGCTATTCAAATACACGGTTAGAAATGCCGAATATGTTTATTGCTGAAGATAACAGAAAGGATAATGAGAGGTTGCAGATGGTATGGATCTAAGAGAAGGGAAGGAAAAAACGGAAGGCAATAGAATACCATGGGACGAATACTGGATGAACATTGTAAGTGACGTGGCATTGCGTTCAACATGCTTGAGAAGGCAGATAGGAGCTTTGGTGGTTAAAAATAACGTCATAGTATCTACGGGTTATAACGGTGCACCGCGAGGTTTTACACATTGCCTTGAGAATGGATGCCGACGTGATAAATTAAATATCCCATCAGGCGAGCGACATGAGGAGTGTGTTGGGGTCCATGCAGAGCAAAATGCGCTTTTACAGGCCGGCAGGGACGCAAATGGCGCTACGCTCTACGTAAATGCTTTCCCGTGCAAGATATGTGCCAAGCTAATAATAAATGCAGGTGTAAAGCGAGTGATGATGACAGGTGAATACAGCGATACGGAAGGATTGGAATATTTAAGGCGGGCGGGTATAGAGTGCGTTCATCTTTGAGTTTCGTTTTTATTTAAATATTTTTGGCCCCTATCTACGTTTACTATGTCAGGCAACTCTTTTGGAAAGCTATTCGGGATGACAACCTGGGGCGAGTCGCATGGAGCAGCAATCGGGGTAGTTGTGGACGGCTGTCCCGCAGGGCTTGAACTCTCAGCAATGGACATACAGCACGAACTGGACCGGAGGAAGCCGGGCGTAAGTGAAATAACGACAGAGCGGAAGGAAGCAGATGAAGTAAAAATATTGTCAGGCGTGTTCGAAGGAAAAACACTTGGCACTCCTATTTCTATGCTCGTCTGGAATAAAGATGTGGAGTCAAGTCCTTATGAGCCCCTAAAAAACATTGCAAGACCCGGTCAGGCTGATCTCTCTTATCAGATGAAGTATGGGACAAGGGACTATCGTGGTGGCGGTAGAGCATCAGGACGAGAGACCGTTGCGAGAGTTGCCGCGGGTGCCATAGCAAAGAAAATCTTAGCGGCGCGTGATATACAAATTATCGGACATGTGCTGGAAATAGGCGGCATAAGAGCGAGAGAAGTAGGATTTGATGAAATAAAGAAGAATGCTGAGCGAAATGCAGTACGGTGTGCGGACTTAGAAGCTGCGAGTCGAATGGAGCAGTTAATAAAAGAAGTGAAGGCAGAAGGAGATAGTGTAGGAGGCATCGTAGAAGTAATTGCAACGGGGGTTCCGGCTGGTTTGGGCGAACCGGTCTTCGATAAGCTGGATGCCGAACTTGCGAAGGCGTTGATGAGCATCGGTGCCGTGAAGGGTGTAGAAATAGGTGCGGGGTTTAAAGCTGCGAGTATGAAAGGAAGTGAGATGAACGATGAATTCTATATGGATGAAGGCAAGATAAGAACGAGAACGAACAACGCAGGGGGTATTTTAGGCGGCATCTCGACGGGTGAGCCCGTGATATGCAGAGTAGCAGTGAAGCCTACTTCTTCTGTTGCAAAGCCACAGAGAAGTGTTGATATGGAGAAGATGGAAGAGGTGGAAATAAAGATAAAGGGCAGGCATGACCCCTGTATATGCCCGCGGATAGTTCCGGTTACGGAGGCGATGGTTGCTTTAGTATTAGTGGATTGTTTGATGAGGGACGAAAGTATTAATAATAAATAGTTTAAAACCAAAATACTAATATGCTTTCAAAGATAAAAATTGGAAACTTCAAAAGCATAGAAGAATTAGAGCTTCAGCTTGCTCCTCTTACTATATTCGTGGGTCCAAACGCTTCAGGAAAGTCAAATGTCCTTGAAAGTATAGCAATTTTAGCACAAACTACAAGGCTTGAAAGCAGTATTACAAGATCGTTAGAAGGCAGCTTACGACATGGAGCGTTTATACAATATCCTATTTCTCGTGATTTTTTATTATTTGATTTTATAGCTCACAAGAAAGATTGGAGCAAATTTATAACCTTTGAAATTCACATAACAGATGCAGAACATCATGATATTGGATACAGGTACGCTTTTAGGCCAGAAGATCAAGAAGTATGCCAGGCAGTTTTTGCAAACGAAAGAAAGTTAGTTGAAGCGTTCGATTTTAAAGCTGCGGAGTCGTTAATGGTGTCGGAGTTTTTATATCCTGACGAATTTCGAGACCTTGTAATGCCAGCGGGCGAACTCTCGTATATGTTAACTCCAACTTGTTTCAAATGTGTTTTTCCAAAACCACCAATTGCTGATCAAAAACGACAGCAAATCGAAGAAATTTCTTTTGAAGCCCAAAAAATTGTAAAGAAGATAGAGACTGCAGTCAGAGATGTTTATTTCATATCGGCTATAAGAGGAGAAGTAAGCCCTTTTGTTGAAACCGGTGTTGGTGAGCCTGAATTAGGAACACACGGAGAACGGATAATTGAAATTTTGTCAATGATTTTTGGAAGAGCAGAATACAAGCATATAGCAGGAAAAATTATTGAATGGGCATCAAATTTTGGTATGAAGGAACTCAAAGCAGGTTATTGGGGTAGAAATATCCTGAGTTCCGATTATATGGATCCTGAACTTCGAACTCATCTTAACATGGCTCTTGCAAGCCAAGGCTCCCGACAAATTTTGACCATCATAACTCAACTCTTCTGGAGTAAGCCAGGAAGTGTTATTATGATAGAAGAGCCAGAAATAAGCTTGCACATTGAAGCGCAATTAGAATTGCCCAAAATGTTTTCCGAAGCGATAAAAGAGGGAAAACAGGTTATTGTAACTACGCACAGCGAACATTTGATCCTGGCGTTGAAGCCCCTTATTGTAAATGGCGAGTTGAAACCCGAGGACGTGGCTATTTGGCACTTCGAGAAGACCGAAAAGGGAACGAAAGCAGAGAAATTGAATCTCACGGACAAAGGCATTGTAGAAGGATGGATTCCAAGCTATGTAAGAGCGGAAAAAGAAATAATCGAAGAGTGGGTAAGTGGCTTGCCAGAGGCATAAAATGAACTTTAGCAATCCCGTAGAGGTCGTGTTTGATACCAGTGCTCTTTTAGGAGCGGTTATTTTTGAAAACGAAAGGAAAGAAAAAGGGGAAGCAAAGGAAGCACTGGAATATTTAAATGCTCAATGCCACAAACTTGTACTTTCCCGAGAAATCGTTGAAGAGTCTACGGGAAGACTTTGGATAGAAGGCACTCGAGGTTTTACCTATATACAAAAACTTTTAGATTTGCTCGATGAACTGGAGAGGAAAGGAAAAGTCATTAGATTACCAAAAAGTGTAAAAATAGAAAGCATTGCGCTTGGATTTCAAATTCCTAAAGAAATTGAACATGATATACATGTGATAAAAACCGCCGTAGCAGTAAAAAGAAAAGGGATAACCGTTTGTATCGTCCATAAAAATTCAAGGCACTTTGAGCCTATAAAAGAAGAACTGCGCAAAAAGCACGGCATCTTCGTCAGTACACCGGTGGAATATGTTGACCCATGAATACCAACCACCCAGTATTATTCATGAATCGTAACGCATTTTTTACCTTTCTGTAAGTAGGGTTGGTTGGCTCATGTATGATCAACTGCCATGCTTCTAAAGAGAGATACAAATTAACAATGATGATGCTCTGACGAGAGAGCGAAACAGGAAACACCAGATTTTATCATAAGCAGTCTATTTCCCGTAATAACAGTAGCCATGAGACACCACTACAAACACTTACTCACTTCCTTATAATCAAATTCCTCCGCATCGAGCACATTACGTATAAAGTTGAACAATTTCTTTCTTGTACGCAGCGAAATATTGGGATACCATACCGGAGAAGCAACTACAAGCCCTCGAAACGCATAAAACGGTTGTATTACCTCCAGCAACTCGTAATCACCTGTTTTTTCGAGATACACATCGAAAAACAGCTCATACTGTCGCTTAAAGTCTTTGTCTATTGCAGCACCATCGGTTTTGAGCAGCCCGAAGAAGAGATAATTTATGGTCATTGCAGTAACATCGTCCGCAGCTTCGCCCCATTCACCACGACTGCGGTCAAGCACCGTAAAATCCGTTCCTTTACGGAACATAACATTCCAGGGATGGAAATCACCATGAACCATGCACAACCGTTCCGTTCGCTCTTTCAGTCGCCATCTCCAGTCTATGCACTTCTTCTCTATTTCCGCCAGCTCTTCGCCGGTTATGAACTCATTTTGAGATGGATAACTGTCCGTAAGCCCGAATATGCACTCACTATGCCCCACTAACTCGCGTATCCTGCGTACATAAAGCTGTGCATCATCCTTCTTAACTGCGTGTATATCAGCCAAATAAGAAGCCAAAGCAGATACTCTCGATTCATCCTCTTTTCTTAACGCACCACCGTCTTTTAACCTGTTCAGGTCATTAACGTACTCCTCGCCTTCCACTTTATCGCATACAATGAAATATTCCGCAGCATCACTTGCTGATTCCATCCGTCCGTCTTTCGTAAAGTAGCCGACATCAACACTCTTTACGTGTTTCGGCAGCGTATTAAACGCATGATGCTGCCATATCAATATCTGTGCACGGTCAGAGAGATGGTCATGCCCAAATCCATCCCCCCGCATTGAAGAGATGACAACCTCTTTTTGTTCGCCTTCTCTGGTCTCAAACACCACGAGGTAAGGCTTGCCATAGCCAAACCCCTTTATTTCTTGCTCTTTTTCCTGCTCTGACGCCAGCCCCAACTCCTTTACGTTTCGTATTTTTAGCGGACTGCCAAACTTATTTGCTAAGTAGTTTCGTATTTCTTCTTCCATGAACTCCACCTATAAGGTATATATTTTAGTTGCCTTTGTTTATATTGGTAATTACAATGATAGGGATAGTCTCGTATGGCGTGTATGTGCCGTTGTATCGAATAAGAGTGGAAGAGATAGCAAACCAGTGGGGCGAGAATGGTGCGAGTATAAAAGCGGGCCTGATGGTGGCAGAGAAATCAGTGCCCGATCTGGATGAAGATACAGCGACAATGGCTGTAGAAGCCGCACGAGCTGCTATCCGTCGTGCAAACCTCGACCCGCAAGATATAGGTGCCATATACGTGGGCGCGGAAAGTCACCCTTACGCCGTAAAGCCTACCGCTACCATCGTGGCTGCAGCGATAGACGCATCGAATTCGATCACTGCTGCGGACTTCGAGTTCGCATGCAAAGCCGGAACTGCAACAATACAATCTTGCATGGGACTTGTCGCGCTGAATAAAATAAAGTATGGACTCGCAATAGGTGCTGACGCTTCGCAAGCAAGCCCGGGTGATGCATTAGAGTACACCGCCGCCGCCGGTAGTGCTGCGTTTGTCATCGGGCAAGACAGGGTAGTCGCCGAGATAGAGGATTTTGCGTCCTTTACTACGGATACACCCGACTTCTGGCGAAGAGACCTGCAGAAGTATCCATCACACAGTGGGCGCTTTACGGGCGAACCTGCTTATTTCCGACATACAATATCAGCTACTAAAGCATTGCTGGAAAAAACAGGGCTCCAACCTGCCGACTTTGACTTTGCCGTATTTCACCAACCTAACGGAAAGTTCCCACTAAAAGCGGCAAAAAGTCTTGGATTTACATCCGCGCAAGTAAAAACCGGTTTGATGGTGACTAATTTTGGTAACACGTACTCGGCTGCTTCGATGATAGGGCTCGCAGCCGTTCTTGATAAGGCATCACCTTCGCAGCGGATTTTGATGACCTCCTTTGGCTCCGGTGCGGGTTCTGACTCATTTGCTTTCCGTGTTACAGACCTTATCGGAGAGGTGCAAGAGAAAGCGATGAAGGTAGAGCACTTTCTTAGTTCAAAGAAGTATCTGGATTACGCGGCGTATGCAAAACATCAAGGAAAAATAAGGATGTAATATGAGAGAAGTAGCGATAATAGGTGTGGGAACTACAAAATTTGGTGAACTCTGGGATAGGTCTTTCCGGGACATAGCGGTAGAAGCGGGGTTAAAAGCGATAGAAGATGCAGGAATAGGCGGAGAGGAGATAGATGCGCTATATGGCGGGAACATGTCAGCCGGCAGATTTGTGGAGCAGGAGCATATCGGTGCGTTAATATCAGATTATGCGGGGTTATCTGGATTACATATTGCCGCGACACGGGTGGAAGCCGCTTGCGCCTCAGGCGCGCTCGCATTGCATTTAGCGGTTCTTTCTGTGGCTTCCGGCTGGTACGACCTCGTGATAGCGGCAGGCGTGGAGAAGATGACCGATGTAGATGATGATATAGCCAGCGATTTGCTCGTTTCCAGCGTAGATCGGGAGTGGGAAGCGATTTGTGGTGCAACGCTCCCGTCCTTGTTTGCTCTGATGGCGCGGGCACACATGCAAAAATATCAGACTACGAGCGAGCAAATGGCAAAGGTAGCGGTAAAGAACCATTTGAATGCCACTCACAATCCCCTTGCACAATACAGACGGGAGATATCAACAGAGGCCGTACTTGGCTCTCCTATGGTCGCCGACCCGCTTCACATGCTGGATTGCTCGGGCATAGCAGATGGGGCGTCTGCGGTGGTAGTATGCGCCGCCGAGGATGCGAAGAAACATACTGATTCACCGATTTACGTTAAAGCGTCCGCACAGGCAAGCGATACCCTAGCGCTTCATGACCGGAGGGACATAACAACGATGGATGCAACGGTGTTTGCAGTAAAGAAGGCGTATCAAATGGCGTCCCTTGAGCCGTCGCAGATAGACGTCGCGGAAGTGCATGATTCATACACGATTGCTGAACTAATAGCAATAGAAGATTTAGGCTTTTTTGAAAAGGGTAGTGGAGGCTCTGCTACTGGTGAAGGAGAGACAGAAATAGGTGGTAAAATACCTATAAACCCATCTGGCGGACTAAAAGCATGTGGGCACCCGCTCGGTGCAACAGGTGTACGGCAGGTGACCGAGATAGTGCAGCAGCTCAGAGGAGAAGCCGGAAAAAGGCAGATACCCAACGCTGAAGTGGGACTGACACATAACATAGGTGGGACTGGAGGCACAGCTATCGTCCATATATTCTCCAACTGATAGAGCCATAAAAGCATCATTTTTTGGATATAGAACTCTGATATTAGAGGAAATATCCAAAGGTAGATTGCGTATCCTACGTGAAAAACTCGCTATTTTTATGTATGCAAAAACATTTTTACATCGAGGTATTTTTTAGTGACAGAGATGGATAACCTATTTGATGATCTGATATATGAGGGGCGGATATTTGCAAACAAAGAAGTGCTTCGCCACGCATATATTCCCGAAAAACTGCCGCATCGGGAGAGGCAGATAAAGAGTTTAGCCGACATTTTGTCTGCGGCGTTAAAGGGAGAGACCCCGTCCAATGTAATAATCTATGGCAAGACAGGAACGGGTAAGACAGCTACGGTGAAATATGTAAGTAAAGAATTAGAAAGGATGGGGCGGAAGATGGGCAGTAAATGCTTCATGATATATATCAACAACGAGGTGTTTGATACGCAATATCGTGTTTTCGCCTATCTCGCACGGATATTCAATAAGAAGGTCCCGTTAATAGGTTGGCCAACAGATATGGTATATTCCGAGTTTAAGGCGGGGATAGATGCGGATGATAGATGCGTAATTGTGATATTAGATGAGGTGGACAGGTTAGCAACCAAAGGTGACGGTGCTTTGTATAACCTCTCAAGGATAAACAGCGAGCTAAATAATGCAAGAGTAAGCATGATAGGCATTTCAAATGACCTGACATTCACGGAGCTATTGGACCCGAGGGTGAGGTCATCCTTGAGCGAGGAGGAGATAATATTTCCGCCTTACGATGCCGCTCAGTTGCAGGATATTTTGGATGAGAGAGCGCGGATGGCATTCAATTATTCTGCGCTTAATGATGCGGTAATACCACTATGCGCCGCTTTCGCCGCTCAGGAGCATGGCGATGCGCGGCGTGCCCTCGACCTGCTGAGAGTATCAGGTGAAATTGCCGAGCGCTCGGAGTCCAAAACGGTAACAGAGGAGCACGTGAGGCAAGCAAGTGAAAGGATAGAAGCAAACAGCATTGTGGAAGTGATAAAGACGCTACCGGTACAATCAAAAATCGTGCTAACCAGTGTGCTTCTATTACGCAGGGAAAGAAACAAGAGACGATTCTCCAGCGGAGAAGTCTATAACATGTATCGGAGATCATGTAACCATTTGAGCATGGAGCCGCTAACACAACGCCGCGTTACTGATTTAGTTTCAGAATTGGACATCTTAGGGTTGGTAAACGCCGTGATAGTGAGTAAGGGTAGATACGGACGTACAAAAGAGATATCTCTAAGTGTACCAGAAGGTTATGTGCAACCTGTCTTGTTTGAAGATTATAAGCTTAAAGCATTAGTGAGTAATATAAAAGTAAAAGCGCAGATGACGCTGTAAAGGGATGAAAGATGACCAAGGAAGAGAAAAAAGGATATGTCAAGTTTGAAGTGCCAGAGGAATTGCAAAGCAAGTCGTTAGAGGCGTTGGATTTGGCGAGAACTACGGGCAGCATAAAGAAGGGTACAAACGAGACTACAAAGGTTATAGAACGAGGGATGGCAAAGCTGGTGCTTATTGGCGAGGATGTTACTCCTGTGGAGATAGTGATGCATATACCTCCACTGTGTGAAGAGAAAGGCATTCCTTACGTGTATGTGAAGAGCCAGAAGGATTTAGGGGCTGCGTGTGGTATAAAGAAGGGCTGCGGCTCTGCTGCTATCGTAGATGCAGGCAAAGCAGAAGAAGCGATTGGTACGATTACAGGGGAATTGGATAAGATAAAAGCGTAGGTAATACAGGGGGAAAGGAAAGCATGTACGATGACAGGGGAACACCATCAGAGGTAATAGAAGTCGTAGGTAGGACAGGGATGCACGGCGAATCAACGCAGATAAAGTGCAGAGTACTGGACGGCGAGAATAAAGGCCGAATCATAACAAGGAATTGCAGAGGTCCGGTAAAGACAGGCGATGTTATTGTGCTGTTAGAGACAGATAGGGAAGTGCGGAAATTATTGAGAAGATGATTTTATAGCGAGGCGAGGAAAGAAGATGGAGAAGAGATGCTCTTTTTGTGATCTACCCATAGAACCGGGAACAGGAATGATGTTCGTGAAACGCGACGGAACTGTTTTATATTTCTGCAGTACCAAGTGTGAGCGAAACATGGTGAAGCTAAGGCGGAAAAGAAGAAAGGTAAAATGGGCGGCGGAAGCAAAGATCACCCGTGAATCTTAGCACCCCCCCCTCAAATGTAGTTGTTTATTAAAAGGTAAGGGTAATAGACAGTTTCTGTTTTATATACAACCAGGTAGCTTAAATTGTGATTTAAAGCCTGGGACGTCTTTCTCTCATCTTTATTATATCATATTCATCATATATGCTACCCACAATTACCTCCAGAAGGTCTTCTAAACTAACTAACCCCTTTGTTCTGCCCTCTTCGTCCACTACAATGGCGATATGAACTCTACCACGCTGGAATTCGTCGAGTAGGTCGTCTACCCGCTTCGCCTCAGACACAAAATAAGGTTTTTTCATCAACTCTTTTACCGAAAGTGTACCTTCATTCGCTTTGATTAACAAATCCTTTGCATATAAGACGCCGACGATTTTGTCCTTAGTCCCGTCAAAGACGGGAATCCTTGAGTAGCCACTGCTCTTTATTACGTCCACAGCGGAGTCCACCGTTTGACCTACTTCCAGACAAACCATCTCATCCTTTGGCAGCATCACACTCTTCACCACGATTTCGTCAAGCTTTAGCACACCCATCATCATCTCCTTCTCGTCCTCTTCTATTGCCCCCTCCTCTTCGCCTATGTCCAGCATCGTCTCTACTTCCTCTTCTGTCATAACCTGCTTACGATGCAGTTTTATGCCAAAAATCCGCATAAATGCAGCGGTAATCAGAGAAAACACTTTTATAACAGGTAGAAAAACGGAAGCCATGAGTTTCATGGGTCTTGAAACCAGAATGGAAACACCTTCTGCATGATGAACTGCAATCGTCTTGGGCATGATTTCAGCAAACGTGAGGATTAAAAGGGTCATCACCCCGATTGCTATAGCCTCCCCGTAACTACCAAAGAACTCTATGGCAATAGAGGCTGCTATTACCGATGCTGCGATGTTTACTATATTATTCCCGATAAGCACGGCAGTGAGCACAGCTTCGGGTTCGCGTGTCATTTCATCAATGATCTCCGCGCCTTTTACGCCCCGCTTCACTAACGCTCGCGCTTTTATCTTCCCGATTCCAACCAGAGCGGTCTCAGAGCCTGAGAAGAATCCAGACAGGAGTAATAATACAAACAGTAGTATGATTTTTAATGTTAGGAGCGATAACACCTTGTTCCTTTCTTCCTCCAGTTAAATATAGGTTATACCGCTTTAAAAGGTTATCGCACTTTTTTGGCTATATAGTCCTTGTTTTATATTTGTAATGGGTGATTTGATTTTAGTATGCTCCGACTAAATATGATGGTTATACCAGCGGAAATCCTGGATACTCTCACTACCTCTATTAAAATAGCAATTACGATTGTAGCTACGGTCATAATCGCAGTGTTTATAAACCGCGCTTTGGTCGCTTACTTCAAATTTGCAAGTGAGAAGCTCAAAGTGGATGAAACTACTTATACGGTACTTAGAAGAATAATAATTCTCACGATTTACATAATAGGCGGTGTAGTTGTGATTGAACTCATTCCCGGTCTTCCAGGCTTAATGCTCGGCATGGCAGCCGGTGCAGGCATCGCTGCTATCGTTATAGGTTTTGCAGCACAGAAAGTACTTTCTAACATATTTGGTGGTATTTCTATTGCTATTTTTCGCCCGTTTCGTGTCGGCGATGTCGTGGAAATGGAAGATGAATATGGAACCGTAGAAGATATAACACTCAGGCATACTGTGATAAGAACATGGCAGAACAAAAGGTTGATCATCCCGAACTCACGTATAAGTGAAGGATTCATAATAAACTGGACGATAGAGGACCTTGCGGTGCTATGGGCGGTAGATTTTGGGATTAGTTATGATTCCGATATAGACATCGCCAGATCAATAATCCTTGATGAAATAGACAAACATCCGGATGTGATGCACGAAGAAGATAAAGAAGCGAATGTGCGGGTTACGGAGCTCGGCGATTTTGCTGTTAAGCTAAGAGCAACTTTTTGGGTCTCGGACAGACCCACGGCGTGGGGGACAGGAGCGGAAATACGAGAATCTGTGAAGAAGAGATTTGATAGTGAGGGCGTTGAGATTCCTTTCCCGTATCGAACTGTGGTGTACAAAAAAGATATGAAGCGAGCGGGTTAAGCAGGCAAAGCTGCGATTGAAAATCCAAATCGAAAGGATAAGAGAATCTTTCGCAACGATTCTCATGAAGTCTAACGTCTCTTCTCTTGTTGTGAAACATAATCAGCGTGTGAAATGCGAGAGTCCCAGGCGGGGTACCGCCTTCAGACCACTTAAAGGTTTGATTGAAGACAGCTATTAAGGTGCAAAAAAAAGACGGAGAGTGATCCTGTTAACAAAGAATCGTTCTCCGCTATAACTTTTGCTGTTATATTTATTTATCCTCCTTTTTTGTCTCTTTCAGTCGCTCTTGCATATACTCGGCAACGCTATCTCTGCCGCCCCAGCCCACTGCGATCCCAATAGCGACTCCAATACCTATCGCAAGACCCCAGGCCATCGGAACGATAAACGTGTATATGATTGTCGTGTCAATGAGTAACTGGTCCATCGCTAATACCAGCACTATTACTACCATGATCGCATTCAACACCGGTGCTAGCATAGTCGCGAGAGGGATCTCATTTGTGTCCAATGCTTCTTCTATCCATTTCATGGCGAGTGCGATCAGTATCATTCCCACTATCAGCACGATGGCTGCTGCGATCAGACGCGGGAAGTATAACGCAATCTGCTCCATGAAGCTTGTCAGGAACTGTATGTTCAACACGTCTACGGCGGCCATGATGAAGATGATGTAAATAAACCATCTAATCACGACATTAAATAATCGTGAAATAGACCAGCCCGATTCCTTGATCGTTTCACCCACACCTGCTTTGTCCAATGCTTTGTCCACGCCAATTTTATCAAGCAATAGTCCCACTGCTTTCCCGATGGTACGCCCTACTATCCAGCCTACTAACAGAAGTATTACTGCTCCAATGATCGCTAATAGTGTATCAACAAAGGCTACTTTTGCAAAACTTGCTGCTAATTGTTCAAACATCTTATTTATATCACCCCCTATTTGTTTTTAATGTTGCACTTATGTCATCGCCCGTTACTAAATACTCGGACACAAGAGCTATGGCAAATAGGCTTTATGAGTATATAAAGTTTGCGTATGCCCTAACTTAGAAATAACTCACAAGACTAGCTATTTTAAACGTTGCACTATCGCTCTTACCGTCTCGTCTGCCGTCAAGTCCACGGTTTCAAATTCCATGAACTTTGTTATCACGTGCTCTTCTATCTTTCGCAGTCCGTCCACGGTCTTCGCCTCCATCCGCAGGATAATCACAGGCGAAGTGTTCGAACGGCGTACCAATGCCCAGCCATTCTCCGCCAGAAACTCTATCTTCACGCCGTCTATATCGTTACCCGCTTCATCGGTTCTTCGCCTGTATTTCTCAGGCTGGTTCGCCGCAAGCTCCCGGTAGTAATTCTCTATCACATCGCTAACCCGCTCCTTCTCTTCATCGCTTACCGCGGGTATCCGTATCTCTGACGTGTTTACGTATCGTTTCAAGAAGTCTTCGAGCATCGCATCAACAGTGCTCGTATCGCGTCTGAGCTGTAATTCTTTGGCAGTAAGCAGTAAAAGCTCAGAGAATGCGAATACAGCATCGTCCGCGCGATTATTCTTCTGGAAATACACGTGTCCTGACATCTCGCCTCCGGCAACCGCACCAACAGCAACCATCTTTGACTTTATAAACGAGAACCCCGTCTTCCATTCAACTGGCACGCCCCCATTCTCCGTGATTATCTCCTTTATCGCGTCTGAGCATTTCGTATCGTACACGATTTTGGCATTAGGATGCTCTTTTAATACGTGTTTACAGAGCAGTGCCAGAATCTGTTCACCGATTATCATTCGTCCATCCGGCGATACCGCACCTGCACGGTCACCGTCACAGTCAGAGGAAAGCCCGATATGTGCTTTTTTACGCTGAACTTCAGCATGTAAATCTTCCAGGAAGCGTGGTATCGTGGGGTCTGGCAGGTGATGCGGGAAATTACCATCGGGCGCACAGTACAGCTCGAATACGTCAGCACCCAACTCACGGAAGATAGGAGGTGCGATTACACCAGTAGTGCCATTACCGGCATCATAGACGATTTTTAAGCCGCTTAACGGTTTCCTCCTGTCTTCCGGTAACTGCGCGATCTCTTGTACTGCGGTAGAAAGTGCAGCCTTTAACGAACTCTTACCGGAAAGTGCGCGTAACGCCAGTTCTTCCCATCTATCTCGCAGAATAACGTTCGCCGCTATCATCGAATGATAATCTTTCAGAACGTCCACTTCTTCAAGCGTGCCTTTAACCATGCTAAGCGGAGATTTAAACGTATCTTCAAGTTTCTTCGCCGTCTGAAACATCTCACGTATGTGATTCTCTTTGGCGCTTTCCGAACCAACACAGGGCTTGAACCCGTTCCATTCCTTGTCGAGGTGGCTGCCTGTAACTTCAACACCGCCGTCTGTATTGAATAGCCACGTAGCGAAATACATTAGCGGTGTGGAACTTACCTTCGCCCCAGGTGCGATGTCTATCACATGGACGCCCTTACTCACGAGAGCTTCGGCAAAAGCGGTTTTTAGTCGTGGCGAACTGTTTCTGACGTCTTTTCCCACGACTACTCTTAGCTCTTGCGGTTCCTTACGGCGGTATTTGCATAACAGCTCTACGTAAGCCAAGCCAGCCAAAGTACAAAAATCGTTAGTGAGCTGGGAGTCTGCAATACCCCTTATGTCGTTCGCCCTATACGTGGTTTTGTCTATTTTCATTTTTAGTACAATTATAATGATTTCAAATATCTAAAGTAAAAAATAAGGGGGCGTTAAGCTAACCCCTCAACTCTTACGCCTTATCCGAAGATACCCCGCAAGCATCAGCAACCCCACGCCCAACAGTATCACAGTCGAGAGTTCCGGAATCGGTTCGCACGGCGCTGCGCCGCTATTCAACTGTCCCGGAATCGGTGCTAACGGGCCTTCTTCATTCAACCTCGGCATGAACGTTACATTTCCTTTTATATGATTCTCTGACCCATCGTAGATACTTGCATTTATTGTGCCGTCGTTGGTCATGCCCCACCTGTTGTTCATAGCATTCACATTATCCTGCTGGTCGTTGTAGAACTGCCACTGGTAACTGTTGTCCGTGCCGTTGTAGATGCCGTTCGCAATGATATTGTTGTAACAGATATTGTTGCCTGTGCTGCCTCCTGTCAAGTTGAATCCAGCACGTGTGTTACCGTGTACCTTGTTACAGGAGATGTTATTGCTGCCTGCGCTTTTAAGGTAGATACCGTCTTCGTTCCTCGACACCATGTTACGCCTTAGCGTGTTGTTGTTTGAGGAATGCAAATAGATACCGCGATTGTTGTTTGAAACGGTATTATTCGAGATATTACAACGTACTATATTCTCGCGGATGTAAATCCCGGCCGAATTTTCACCCGTAGCTCCGGTCACATTGAACCCCGATATGTTCACGTAACTTGCGGTTACATTAAATACGTGTACGCACGTGGAGTTCGCAGTCACATTCACCACATCCCTGCCTTCGCCTTGCAGCGTAAGCCGCTTATTCAGAAGCACGTTCTCGCTGTAAGTACCGTTATACACGTAAACGGTATCGCCCTCCGAGGCGTTATTAATCGCGAGTTGTATCTGCTGCGTAGTGCTGGCATTAAACGTGCCATTGTTCCGCCACCACCCGGTTCGGTTTACGCAGAGGTCGCCAAAGGTGCAGTTGAGTCCGTTTGAGTCACCAAGCGGCGCGATTATATTGAACTCTGTAATATAAGCATACACATAGTTCTCAGCCGTATTAACACCGGTTGTACCGGTAACTTCTACCCAATCAGTTCCGCTATGCTCCCACATTCTTAAACTATCTTCATCCACGTTCCCTAAATCTGCTTCGTCATAACTAACGTTCAAGAATAGCCACGAATCTGCACATACTTTCGTGGCATCCACGTATTTGCTTATGTCAATCTTATCAGATGGTTTGGATGGAGCGGTATCTACGCTTTTTAGCCCCACGCCGTTGTCGTATGTAAACGAGACCGTAGTGGGGTAGTCACATAGCAGGAGGTCTTCGACTGTATTGTTATGCGAATATTCGGCTGAGTAGAAGTCGTATCTGGCGTTGTTGGATACGCTGTTGTTCGTGAACGTGTTGTCGCTTGAAGAATCTAAGAAGATACCTTCCCAGTTGTTGTTCGCAACCGTATTGTTCGCGACCGTGTTGCCGTTCGAAAGTTCGAGGTAGATGCCGTCATAGTTGTTGTTCGCAACCATGTTGTTCGCAACCAAATTGCTGTGCGAATTAAGTATAGAGATACCATCACCGTTGCTCATGACGTTGTTACCCGAAATGTGGCAGTAGCTTACGTCAAGAAGACACACACCAGCAAATCCAAATGCTGCTGAACCCTGCATCGTGAACCCGCTTATGGTCACGTCGTTTTCCGATACAAAAAAGACATCCAGGTCTTGTTTTGCGGCTTTCACAATACAGTTTGCCGAGCCGTTCTCGGACCTTATAGTTAATTTATCCACGTTTACATGCACATTTTCGGTGTATGTGCCATCGCGCACGATGATGGTATCGCCGGCTCGGGCGTTATTCACCGCCTGCTGAATCGTCTGGATACCGCCTTCTGGTACATAAATATCCGCTGCACTCGTAACCGCAACACAAAAGCCAGTAAAAAATAAAACCAGCAACGCTGCGACTAATACCCTCTTCCCTAACCCGCAATTTGTTTCCCCCATTTTTCGGCCTCAGTGCTATATAGGATAAAGAGGGTATATAAAACTTTCGGTGGAAAGGTGACGGCCGTGCCGATATAAATGTTATAACCTATACCCATATATTAAGAGAAGAGGCGATGAAGATGGGAGAAACATTACGTGTAGAAGGACTAAGTAAGACATATAAACTGCCAGAAATAGGCAAAGAAGTAGTAGCACTGGATAATGTATCATTCAAGATAGAAAAGGGCGAGACTTTAGGGGTAATCGGGAAGAGCGGTGCAGGAAAGACGACTTTACTTCGTATGCTTCGTGGTTACGAGACGTTTAACGAGGGAAGTATAGAGATAGACGGCGTTAAAATAACGGCTGATTCTCCTTACTCTGAGTTCAGAACGCTACGAAAAAAAACGGCTTATCATCTTCAACGTTCTTTTGCACTCTGGAACCAGTCAGTGTTGAACAATATTATTTTACGGCTTCGCGCGATCCAAACGGGATTTGAAGAGATACCGCAGATTGAGGACGAATACGAGGAGTTAAAGGAACAAGCGCTTGACATACTTGACCTCGTGGACCTGCGAGAGAAGCATAAATATTTTTATCCCATCTTGAGTGGTGGCGAGAAGCAAAGAGTTTTACTTGCACGTCAGCTTGCGAAAGCGCCTTCGTTATTGCTACTGGATGAGCCCGGCACGATGTCTGATCCGATATCGCGTGAGGAGTTACTCGATAGTATAAAAAGGATAAATGACGCTACGGACATCAGTGTTCTGGTCGTATCGCACATGCCTGAAGTACATAAACACCTCTCTGACCGGTTGATCTGGATGGAAAAAAGCAAAATAATAGATGACGGTGGGGTAGATGAGATAACGGATAAGTTTTTAACCCAACTCGACCCGATTAAGCCTCTGGCGCCTATAAAGGACAAGAAAGACATAATGATTGATATTTACGGTGTATGGAAGGAGTACGTAATATACACGAGCAACACGTTGATAAAAACGATAGAGATGCCGAATATAAACTTAAAGATTCCAAGAGGCGACATATTAGGCATCATTGGTCCTTCGGCAATGGGTAAGACCGTATTGATGCGATTACTTGCAGGTCTTGAGCAGCCGGATAAGGGCTGGGTATTGTACCGGATAGGCACTGTGGACTTTGCTAATATTGGTGCACTTGGTAGCAGTAGAGCAATGGAAGCGAGGAGCAAATTGGGTATCTTGCATCAGGAGTTCACGCTTCCGCCATATCAACTCGTTCAGGATACCTTTGCGCAAAAGCTGGGTATAAAGAAGCTTGAGATGGTGCGGCAGGCGATGGATAGAGCGAAAGAGCAGGGGATAAGCAACGTAAAACTCGATGCACTACTCAGGATTGCGGACATGCCTGAGTTAGAGGCGAGGCAGAGGCTCGAAGAGTTGGATCTCAGCAGGGATACGTTTGAAGAGCTTTTTCCGAAGTTCCCGGCATCCGAGACTTTTAAAGCTGCTAAACCATACCTCGATGCGCTTGACCTACCGGAAGAGATATTCAGACGGTACAACAGCGAAACAAGTGCGGGAGAGCATGTCAGGCTGGCAATCGCCACGCTTATGGCAGCAAAACCCGAAGTTCTGCTTTTAGATGAGCCTTTTGGCGACCTCGACCCGGTCTCGATGCGTAAAATCGCGAACTCAATTAAAGATCTGAATCGTAAATTTAATACCACTATATTAGTCGTAAGCCATCAGCTCGATATAGTTCGAGAGCTTGTGCACGAAGCTATAATGATAGACGAAGGCGAGATAGTGATGCGTGGCGACCCGAACGAGGTATGCGATGCCTTTATCGCTCTTGGCAAACCAGAACAGTAAACATTATTAAAACATAAAGAGCAAAAAGGAAAGTGAAGACATATTCGAGCTCCGCTGGTGTAGTTCGGCCAAGCATGCGGGCCTCTCGAGCCCCCGACCGGGGTTCAAATCCCCGGCGGAGCATCCTATCTTTTATAAGCTTGAAGTTGGTGCTTGAACTTTTTACTGCGCTATACAAATACGACCATTCAATTCTATTGTTGTCTTCTTTTCACCGAAGAAAAAACAAAAAATATATAAGGTGCTGAATGTTTTTTTCTCAATGTGGTAAAAAATGGTTGAAACTATAATAGTCTGTAAAGAGGGGACGATTAACTCCTATTTGAGCGCTCTTATCGTCGCTACAAATGGAAAGAAGGCAGGAGGGGATATTGCGGTAGTGTTTATGCAGGAAGGGTTGGCAGCGCTGGTAGCTAAGAAGTTCAGGTATGCCCCCGGGTTAGAAAGCTATGCGGAAGATATAAAGAAGAATGCCGCGGCGATGGGTGTGCCTTCAGACCCGTTAGAACTGGTAAAAATGGCAAGCGGTGCTGGTGTACCTCTATTTGCTTGCTACGCGTGGATGAAACTACTGGGGAAGAGAGAAGATGCGGATATTCCCGAAGGTCTGCAGAAGCTGGAATTGAAAGACCTTGTGGTAGAATTGGACCGAGCAAAGAAAGTTATCACGCTTTAGGATTCCCGTCTTTCTCCTGTACTGAGACGCATGGGACTTTAGCAAACTAGGGAAGAGGTTATTCGGAGATTTCTTCATGAAGATACAGTGCGCCGAGGCGATAGTAGAACTAAAAGGCGACCTCGTGTATAAACGTAGAATCGAAAAGCGGTACCGGGTGAGGGAGATAGACGAGCGAATACGAAGGGAAAGAACGAGGAGCGAAGCGAAGATAATCTCAGAAGCGAGAAGGAAAGGTGTGCCTACCCCAATCATCTTTGATGTCCACGATTACGAATTGGTGATGGAGCGAATAGAAGGGGATTTAGTGCGTGAAGTGATAAATGAAGCGATAAGTAAGAGAATAGGCGAGTTCGTTGGCATATTGCACAAAAATAGTATAATTCATGGAGACTTAACCACTTCCAATATTATTTTGGGTAAGGATAATATTTTATATCTGATTGATTTTGGGTTATCGTTTGTCGAATCGAACATAGAAGCAAAAGGCGTAGACGTACATGTATTTTTACAAAGCCTTTGCGGCACGCATGATGCCCATGAAGAACTAAAAGAGGCTTTTATAAATGGCTACCTGAGCACTTTTCCGAATGCCGTACAAGTATTGAGAAGAGTAACAGAGATAGAACAGAGAGGACGATATATAGAGCGTAAATGAAACAAATCAAAGGAAAAAATAAAAAGAGAGGCTATAAAAAAGCTATAGCCCTATTCTAAAGATGTAGTATATATTAGAAGCGTAATGAACTTTTACTCTTCCGTGACTACTTCTCCAAATCCAACTCTCCGCGAGACTTTAGCTATTTTGATCTTTACACTGTCCCCCTTTTTCGTATTGGGTACAAAGACCACAAAACCTTCCACTCGCGCTATTCCATCTCCTTCTCTGCCTACATCCTCTATCTTTACGTCATAGACGTCTCCAACATTCAGCGGGGAATTTACTCCCCCTCTTTCTCTATATTGCATACCTTAAATACCTCCTTTCTTTGGTGATGCTCTTTACTCTTCCACATCACCTGTCATTTATATCTTCGCTCTCTATATAAAGGTTGGCGGCGTAAAATATTTATAGCCACAAAAAAGCACGTTTCCCTGCACCTGTTGTCTTGGCTATCCGTAAAATCTTGCAGCAATCATCTCGCTGCCTTGGCCATCCGCTCTTTCTCTTCCTTCTTATTTATCGAATAGCATTTCGCATTCTTCGCCGCATTTATTATCTCATCGGCAAGGCACTTCTCCATACTCCTCTTGCTTTTGAATGCACATTTCTGTGCTCCGTGCGCGATGAAGAGTAACGCCTGATCTACCTTTCGCTGTGAAGTTACATCCACGGGTTTAGGAACTAATATACCACCAAATCTCAATCTGATTGTATCCTCTCTCGGTCCCGCGTTTTGTATGGCATCCACGAGCATCTGAACAGGATTCTGCTTCGTATTCTCGTATATCAAGTCAAAAGCGGCTTTTACTACTTTATATGCCTTCTGTTTCTTTCCCGTGTTCCTTTTGGACATCATCAATTTGTTGATGAGCCGCTCCACCACGCAAACTTTTGATTGCTCAAACTGCTGTTTTGCATGTCGCCCTCCACTATGCAGAGCCGAGACCGACCGGAGACTGGTATGCCGCTCCACGCCCATATCAGCCACCGTTACATCATTAATGTCCCATTTATCAAATATCTTATCAAATGCCATTTACCTCAGAACCTTCTCCTTCTTTCCCTTTATCAATTCATTCAGTGAAATGTCCGTTACCGCCACCACCTTGAATCTGACACCCGATAGGTCCCCGTAAGACCTACCTTTCCTTCCACCCATTCCTACTATCAATACCTCATCGTGCTCGTCTATAAACTTTATAGCACCGTCACCAGGGCAAAAAGCAGTCACCTGCTTTCCATTCTTGATTAACTGGACACGAACACATTTTCTTATCGCTGAGTTTGGTTGCTTTGCCTCTATTCCCACCTTCTCTAAGACTATAGCCCGTCCCATGTGCGCCCCTTCAAGAGGGTCGCTCCTTTTAGCAGAATATATTCTCCGTGCATAGCTCGCATCTCGCCGCCGGAACTTCCGCCTATTCTTCTTCGCCTTCCTTGCTGCGTATATTCCCTTTCCCATCGTTACTGAAACTCTTCCTTTTTAATAGAAATTACTTATTCAATAAAACTTTACGTTCAAAAAGGTCTTTCTTATTTGATTATCACATCGTCTATATCTTGAAGCCTGTTCACCAATAATTTCACTTTTTTAATCTTCTCTCCGCCCTTTCCAATTGCAATACCCTTGTCTTTATTCGGAACCACCACATAGACTACCTTTTTGTCGTCTTTCGTCTGCATCTCCACGCTCTTCACAGAAATCGGGCGGAACAGATTCTCTATGAATTCTTTTATATCTGGTGAGTGTTCTACAACCTCCACATCCCGCCTTAACATATCTTTTACTTTAGTTATGTTAGAACCGCCTTTGCCTATGGCTAACCCCATATCTCCCTTCTTAACCACCAGTATCACTTTGTTCGCTTCGTTATCCACGATACAATCCATGGCTCCTGCACCTGTAATCCTCTCGAATACGCCTATGCACCCTATTCCCTCAGTATCCAGCTTCACCGTCATTTTCAATCACTTTTTTCCTTCGTTTATACCCGTTAGTTAGTCCTGGTTTTCCTTAGAACGCATCATAGTAGGTAGAAGCCGTAATATCTCAGACTCGCCAACTTCTATAACGCATAGAGATGCAATAGAATAGGGTTTACCACATGCAAGCCCGAGTTCCGTGCTATTAGCATGATACCCATAAAGGGGGATATCGCCCTCTTTACACATCACTTTAAATTCATCTTTTAACTTTTCGGGGCAGTTAGTGGAATGAATGACCAACTTCGCTCCTTTTCCATCTAATGCTTTCATCGTCTCTCTTGCCCCTATCAATATTTTACCGCTATTTACCACCTTTTGTATTTCCCTATTCACATCTGATACTTCATGCGATTTCTTCTTTGCTTTTGTCATTTTGTCATCTCACCATAGCTCTTTGCCAGTAATTCAACTGAGCCTGTTCCCAACCTTATGGGCTGGCCCACAATCACATTTTCTGTAACACCTTTCAGTTCGTCCGTTTCGCCATGTATGGCAGCATCCAACAGATTATCCACCGTGACTTCAAAAGCAGCTCTTGAGAGCACCGATGCTTTCTTTCCTGCCAGCCCATGTCTTCCTATTGGCGTCACATCACCAGCCATTGTCATCGCATCTGCAATTAACGTCACATGACGAGCGTCCACATCCAACCCTTGCTCATCCAGCGTGTTCATCATCTCCTCTATTATCGCATTGCGTGCTGCTTCTATGCCCAGAACATCTGCTATTTCGAGTATGTTATTTGTCGTGGTTCTAGTGGAATCCACACCTTCGATTTTTAATACCTTCTTCAATGCTGAGCCCTCTGTATACAACATGTATTCTCCATCAGGAGTCTTCCTCACTATTGCCCTCTTTATTCCTTCTATTCCCTTCACCAGCATGTTCGACACTTTACCCTCGAGTCTTAGCAACTCATGATAGGTCTTAATCTTCGGATGGATTTTAAATTTGCCATCCTTGGTCTCTTCTATTAGCACATCCAGGTCCCTTATCTTCTCTTCTATCTCCTCTTTTTTGATGTATCTTTTCTCCAGTTCCCTCGTGTTCAGCGAAAGCCACACACACATATCATCTATTGAAGACTCAATTTTGCTTACTTGTTTATCATTTATATGTGTCACTTCGATCTCCATTGCTAACTCCTCTGTCCTATTCCTGGTGTATGCGTACTCTTTCTCTAACATTACCTTCATCGCAGGCGTGGAAGGTTTCTTCCTTGCGTCTACTAATTCTATTATCCGAGGTAACCCGAGCGTGATATATATAGCACCCACACCAGCATAATGGAAAGTTCGCAGCGTCATTTGTGTTCCCGGTTCACCGATGGACTGAGCCGCTACTATTCCAACTGCCTCCCTTGGCTCAATTTTCGCCTTTTCGTACTCTCTCTCAACTCGCTTTAAAACCGCATCCACATTAGCCGCGTTTAGCTTCATTCTCACCGTCCTTAACTTCTCCCTCAATTCACTCTTTATACTCACCGGTATCGGGCTTTCATTCATTTTTGCCTCTATATCACAAAGTTTTATCTCACCTTCCTCCTCCCGGCCCAGCATCCTTAGTATATCATCAGTGCATGCCTCATCTGCACCTACCTCTAATAAGTCGTCACGACCGACGGTTAGCTCTGACAGAATAAATTCTTCTTGCATTTGCTCCGCCATTTCATTATCTATACCCAAGTTAGACAAATCTTTTGCTACTTCTTTCTTATCCCCCATCTTGGTCTATGCACTCTCCTCTATCTCTTCTCTTATTATCTCGTCTATATCTACAACTTTCCCACCTTCCGTTTTTGAGGGATCAACACCATCTTCACCGTATTTGAATTGTACGACTGTATCCCTTGTTTCTCGGACTGTTCCATCATACTTCACTTCAAGGTCCTGTAAAGCGTTAATGAGCCGCCTCTGGAAGTATCCGCTCTGAGAAGTACGGACAGCGGTGTCCACCAATGCTTCCCGACCTCCAACTGCGTGGAAGAAGTATTCTGTTGGGGATAACCCATCCTTGAATGACGCTCTCACGAAGCCACGCGCATCAGCACTACGGTCACCGGGTCTAAAGTGAGGCAACGTTCTCTGCTGGTAGCCCCGCCTTATCCGTTCTCCACGGACAGATTGCTGACCCACACACGCAGCCATTTGCGTTAAATTGAGCATAGAACCGCGTGCACCCGATTTTGCCATCAGCACTCCCGGGTTCTCTATGCCGAGATACTTTTCTGCAATATGCCCTGCCTCATCTCTCGCACGACCAAGATTCTGCATTATCAACAGCTCCAGCGACTCCTCCACCGTCCGCCCTGGTAAAGCCTCCAGCTCTTCTGCTTCGTACGCCCTTATCAACAAATCAACATTCTTCTCTGCTTCACGCACCGCCTCTTCTCTTATCTGCTCTTTCCCTTCCTTTGGTATATCCTCATCGCTTATCCCGAAGCTGAAACCACTTTGCAGAATATAATTAATAGCGAGTCGAGAAACATCTCTTATAAACTCTTTTGCTGGTACTTCCCCATAGTGCCTGAATATTCTGTCTATTATTCGCCCTTTGAACGAGCCTACCGCTGCTTCATCTATTACTCCGCTTATCAGTTTTCCCCCCTTTATCAAAACATACGCTTCATGGGGGCATTTCTCTTTCTCACACGTCAAACCTTTCTCGATGCACTTCTCGCACACCGTAGCACGAAATTGCAAATCCAGGTCCTTAGGTAAGATCAGGCTGAATATTTGCTTGTTGGTCCAATATGGGATTTCCTCGTAAACGCTCGAAGTGTATGTCCCAGCAGGCTCGCCCAAATCATCAACATCCACATTATCCAGTATATCCAGCACTGCCTCCTTCTCAAAGTTTTTCACTCCTTGTGTAAGTAAGAATATCCCTGTGATGTAATCGTGAAGGCCACCGATAATAGGTCTGCCAAATCTGGGTGATATTATGTTTCGCTGCACCGCCATCAGAATCTTAGCCTCAGCCCTCGCTTCCTCTGTCTGCAGCACATGCATGTTCATTTCATCACCGTCATAATCGGCATTGTAGGGGGGACATACGGACGGATTTAATCTGAACGTTTTACCGGGCATCACACGCACATAATGCGCCATTATGCTCAATCTATGCAGAGAGGGCTGCCTGTTGAACAAAACGAGGTCGCCATCTACAAGATGCCTTTCCACCTTCCACCCTACGTCTAACTCTTCTGCTAACGTCTCGTAATTTATATCCGTTACTTTTACCTTTTTACCATCTGCTCTTCGCACATAATTAGCACCCGGATGGTTCTTTCCCCTCTGCACGGCATCACTCAATAGTTTACGGTTTCGTTCAGTCACATTAACGGTGATGGTCAACTCTTTTGCGATATCTTCGGGAACGCCAACCTCTCCTATATCTATGTCAGGATCAGGGGATATAACCGTTCGAGCAGAGAAATTCACCCTTTTTCCGGATAACGAACCTCTAAATCTACCTTCTTTTCCCTTTAACCTTTGAGCCATAGTCTTAAGAGGTCTACCACTCCTATGTCGCGCAGGAGGCACCCCCGCAACATCGTTATCGAAATAGGTGCTTACGTGATACTGAAGAAGTTCCCACAGGTCTTCTATTATCAATTGCGGCGCACCGGCATCCCTATTTTCCATGAACCGCTGGTTTATCCTTATTATGTCCACCAATTTATGTGTGAGGTCATCTTCGCTTCGTTGTCCACTCTCTAATGTGATAGAAGGTCTTGCAGTTACAGGAGGGACGGGTAGTACGGTAAGGACCATCCACTCGGGTCTTGCACTTTTTGAATCCATTCCTAAATATGCAGTATCCTCGTCAGGTATCCTTTCAAGCCGCTCTCGCACGTCAGTGGGCATCAATCTACGCTCGTTTCCTTCTTCATCTATCTCCTTGTAAGTAGTAGGTTTTTCGTATTTTATCCGCCTCACACGCTCGCCGCAGTAAATGTTTAACATCTCAGCCACGCGTTTTAGAATATAGACCTTCTCTCCATCCTCTATTTCCCATTTATAGTTGTATATGTTTAGCTTACCCAGAGCCTTCTTCACCGGTAGCTCATAGGAAACCTCGTCGCCAAGTTCAATGGTTATTCTATCTTTTTTCGCAGTGATAGTAATTTCAACCGATTTTTTGCCGTCGGAAACAGATATCCGCCTCTCTTTCTGGATTTTAGTGATGGTGGCATTTTTCGCCCAAGTAATACCAAAATCATCCATCAGGAATTTTCGTAGCTGCTCACCATCGTTGTCGAGAGCATCACGCCAGCTAAACAGACATTTATTGTCCATGTCTTTCTTAAGTAAAGCTTTTTTAGAAATTGAAAAACCAGCCTCTTCGAGTCTTTTCTTCAATTTATTCGAGACAGCACCAGTACTCATATCCTCCTCTAAACCTTCTGCAGCTATACTAAAGTATTCACCGCAATACATACATACCTCCTTCTTCGCCGCTTCATTGAATATGAGCTTCACCACAGTGCCTATATCCTCTTGTCTCTCACGGTATCTCTCTATTTCTTCTAAAAACTGCTTTCGTTCTCCTTCATCCAGCAAGACCCTGCCACATTTCCTGCACGTTGCGTTTAGTATCCGGTATATCAGTTTGACATACCCTATGTGCATAACTGGCGCCGCGAGTTCTATATGACCAAAATGACCCGGACACTCACCCATTCGGCCACCACATGTCTTACATCTTAACCCCGGGTCAATAACACCTAACCGCTGGTTCACTAAACCCATCTCTATTGGAAAACCGTCTTCTCCGTAAGTATCTGCTGTTATTACCTTCGCAGCGCTCATCTTCCTTATCTCTTTCGGTGACAGTAGACCGAATTTTAAGCCCTTTATCTTCTTCGTCCTCATCTCAGACCGCCTCCTCCAACACTAATCGCGGTGCGATGCATAGCACTTTCATTTCGTCCAGTAGTAGCTTGAACGCATAACTCATCTCAACCGGATATATATCCGTATCAGAACCACAATTTGGGCAATGCGCAGACCCCGTTTTGCTATCAGGACTTGCAATCATACCACAAGCGCCGCATACCAGCTCAACAACCCGGTCGGATTCATCCAATAGTCTATCTTTCAGCGATATCGCAGCTCCATAACCTATAAGAACATCTCGTTCCATCTCGCCAAACCGAAGTCCACCCTCTCTTGCTTTTCCTTCCGTAGGTTGTCTCGTTAATATTTGCACAGGACCCCTCGCCCGCGCGTGCATCTTAGCCGAAACCAGGTGATACAATTTCTGATAGTACACGACACCGATGAAGACGTCAGCTTCTATCTTCTCTCCCGTTTTACCATCTCTCATTACTTCTCTACCGGTATGAGAGAATCCAGTACGCTCAAGTCCTGCTCTTAAGTCTTCCTCAGACTCACCCCAAAAGGCAGATCCGTCTATGTACCGCCCTTCCATTGCACCTACTTTTCCGCCTATCATCTCCAGCACATGCCCCACAGTCATCCTCGAAGGAATGGCATGAGGATTTATTATCATATCAGGGATGATTCCTTCTTCAGTGAATGGCATATCTTCGGGAGGTACGATTAGCCCAATAACCCCCTTCTGACCATGCCTGGATGCAAACTTATCCCCTATTTCCGGTATCTTCTGGTCGCGAACGCTGATTTTCGCTAATCTGCGGTTGCTACTTGATTCCATAACCACGACAGAATCCACTGTCCCTTGCTCGTTAGACCGAGTACAAACAGAGGTATCTCGCCTTTCTAATGGACTCAAGAGCTCTGTGGATTCCTCTAAAAATCTTGGCGGACTTGTTTTCCCTATTAACACGGAATTTGGCTGCACATCCACCTCTGAATTTATTATACCATCCTCGTCAAGTTGGTTATACGCATCGTGAGTCATCACGCCCACGATCTCAGTATCAGGTATCTCAAACCTGTCCTCTTCCCCACCGGGATACCTCCTCTCCTCTCCCTCGTAGGTTCTGAAGAAATGACTCCTTCCTAATCCTCGATTTATTGTAGCACGGTTTAAAATCAGTGCATCCTCCATATTATAACCTTTATAGCTCAAAACAGCAACGACAAAATTTTGTCCCGCAGGCCTTTTACCATGTAAAATAAGGTCGGCGGTCCTCGTCCTTACTAACGGCTTCTGTGAATTGTACATGATATGCGTTCGGGTATCGGCACGAGGTTTATAATTCGCAGAGGAAATACCTAAAGATTGTTTCAACATAGCACAGCCCATTGTGTTACGTGGTGACGAATTGTGGTCGGGATACGGTATCAACCCCGCAACTATGCCTAAAATCAAAGAGGGATCCACTTCCAGATGCGTATAATCCTTGCCGCCAACACCTGTTAAATCCTCTTCGTTCATAGCTATCAGCGCATTCTCCTCCTCTTCCGCATCCAGATACTCTATCGTTCCCTTCTTTACCAGGTCTTCAAATCCCATTTCGCCATTTCTCAGCTTTTCTATGTGTGAAGCCGTAACCAATGGTTTTCCATTTTCCACTATTATCGCCGGTCTCCGCGCCCTTCCTCGGTCAGAGTTTATTATTATGTCCCTTCTGCCGCTGTAATGAGCGATATTCACTTGATTCGATATTTCACCCTTTCTTCTCATCCGCCTCACTTCATCTACAAATATCTCAGGCTCGGTAGAAAACCCCATGAAACCGCCGTTCACAAAGATACGGGCCCTGTTCTTTGCTGCTATCTCCAACGAGCGGGCGGGCGGGACAATATCGAGTGCATATAAAGCATCTTTAAAACTTTCTGTATCTACGCCCACCGTTATTTCAACCATCTGCGAAAAATTCTTTACCAATCCACAGTTAGGACCTTCTGGTGTTTCCGTCGGACAAATTTTCCCCCATTGCGTGGGATGCAGGTCACGAGCTTCAAAATGTGGCTGAGCTCTCGATAAGGGCGAAATTATCCGTCTTAGATGGCTTAACGTGGCTATATAATTGCTCCTTTCCAACAACTGAGAAACGCCAGATCTGCCACCAACCCAATTCCCGGTTGCCAACGCGTGTAATAAACGTTCCGTAAGTACGTCAGACCTGATTGCGGTTACAATCTTCAGTTCCCGGCTTCGCATATTCGCACGTTCCAATTGATACCGCATATCCTTTATCAATTTAGTGAATGAGACCCTGAAAAGATCTTCCATTAGGTCCCCCGCAAGTTTAAGACGTTTATTTGCGTAATGGTCCTTGTCATCCTCGGCTCTTCTGCCCAAAGAGAGTTCATAGCACGCTTCCGCCATTCTACCGATGAAATGCGCCTTCGCTATCCTGTCATCGAGATGGGGCAGGAAATAGCGGTCAAGGATATAACTGACACGCTTCTCTCGGTACTCACGAGCTTGCGCGGGTGCAACTTTTCGTGCCAGTGTATCTATCGCTTCTTCTGTCGTCTTCACCTCGCACTCTTCTATATTCCCACGGATATATTTTGTTATCTGCGGATCATCAGAGACCGCTTTCAGAATTGCCTCGTCACTTTCGAGCCCATGAGCCCGCATAAGTGTTACAAAATTTATTTTGCGAGATACCGCAGGGAAAGAGACTTCAAGTATCCCTTTCTTACTTATCTCTACCCTTATTGGAACTCGAAATCCGTGTTTAAGGGAGAATACTTTTGAAACTATGTTTTTACTCCCGTATTTCTCCTCGAAGTTGACAAATATCCTGTTCGGTGCGAGGTCCTCTAACGTTATTATCACGTGCTCTGAACCGTTTATGATAAAATAACCGCCCGGATCGAGTGGATCTTCACCTACCTTTATCCGATCTTTATCCGATAGCCCGTAGAGGTTACAATTTTTCGACTTCAGCATAATGGGCATTGAACCGATTTCAACCTCTTTATCATCGCTTTCTGGCTCTTCTTCTCCGTTTTCGTACCGCCTCATCAACTGCATTCCCAGATACACTGGAGCGGCATAGTTTAGATTTCTTAATCGCGCCTGTGCTGGAGAAATCGTCTCATAAGAACCATCTGCTTCCATCGCCTTCGGGGTCCCGACACTTATTTTGTCAAACTTCACACCCAGTTTGTACTTCCCGTTATCGTTTTCCCCGCTGATGGACGTTTCTATATACGGCTGCTCTTCTACTATTTTCTGCATCCCTTCTTCAAGGAAGTAGTTAAAAGAGTCAAGCTGATGTTGTGCTATTTTTTCCCTTTTAAAATACGCCCCTGCAAGAATACTCCTGTCTAACATATCGAAACTCTCCTTTACTTTACAACCAACCGATAAGATAAAACGCTCCCTGCCGTCCTGCTACTCCTCCTTATCTTCACCACGTCCCCCTCCTCCGCTTTTATCTCCTTTGAGACAGGGTCGGAAGATTTAATCTTTGGTAGTTGTTCCTTTTTTATTTTATACTTGTTCAAAAGCACATTTAGTTCCTCATCTGCTATTATCTCGTGTGCGGGCACTAACTCGTGTTCGAGTATTGAAACTTTTCCCCTTTTCATCTTTTTCCCTTCTGCTTTTGCTTTTTGCTTGAATTGGATAACGAGCTCGACGGGATTTGAACCCGCGACCGACGGGTTAAAAGCCCGCTGCTCTACCGTTCTGAGCTACGAGCCCTTTTTGCAGTGTATCCCCACAACATCTCAAGAGCGGCATTCGCCGCTTCACGCTTGTTCCCGTCCCGGTCTTCATGGAAGATATGCTTTGCATGATGAACGTAATCTTTTGTTGCTAATGCTATATAAATTAATCCAACGGGTTTTTCGGGCGTTCCCCCTGTGGGTCCCGCAATACCTGTAGTTGCAATACCAATATCAGTACGCAGCAGTTCCCTTACCCCCTTCGCCATCGCCATCGCACATTCTGCACTTACCGCACCGTGCTCCTCTAATATTTCCTTAGATACATGCAAAACATTTTCCTTCACTTCATTTGCGTAGGCGATTACACCGCCCTTATAATATTCAGAACTGCCTGGAACGTTTGTTATTATGTGTGATATCAGTCCACCGGTGCATGATTCCGCGGTGGATATACTGATTTCTTCTTTTCTCAACGCATCACCAATCGCCTTTTCCCTCATTTATCTTTCTTCCTCTCGCCCTCCACTAACATAAATGAATATCGTTAATATCAACGCTTATTTCTCTACGCCATACCGCACTTTTACTGCCATTCCGTGTTCAAATATTTTCATTTCCTCAGAGGACAACATGGCTTTCCCCGTTGCAAGTAGTTTATCGTCATCATCCACCAATATAACCTCATCATAAGCTCTTATCTCTGTGTCGGCATCTATCACGTGTTTACAAAATGCGGTTTCCCCTTTTCTTACGAATTCACTGCTCTCTTCGTTCATCCTTACCCTCAATCTTGGGTATTTGAAAAAGCGACGCAGCCTCTCTGCTCCTTCTATGCCCAGCGTGAACAATCCGTCAAAACTCCTTAGAGTCGCTATTCTCTTCTCTCCATCTGTTATCTGCGCTATCCGTCCCGTCTTCGAGAGAATAAACTCTACACGGGGAGTAAACAAAATCGCACCTGCACCCGCACCAAATTGATAATCTGCTATGACTCTTGCTTTTTTTAGCAGATTTATCGTGTTATCGTTACACATACATCGCATATATAGAACTGTAAGTTAACTTCTTATCAAACGCTGTAAGTCTGATTTTTACTCCAGATAAAGCCTCCATGTCAAATATGTAATCCCTTATTGATAAATAAAACGTAACTACTCACCCCCGGTGTCAATCATATAGAACCGACTGAAGGAATAAATGGAGACCCTCGAAACGCATCGTGGATAGCATCGAGGACACGGCGCCCGTTCTTCCGCGCTGTGGAGATATACCCACGAATACTACAGA
>JAPWVK010000039.1 GCA_029241965.1 Candidatus Methanophagales archaeon | reverse complement strand
TGATGCGGATAGCCCAGTTGTGGCTCTCATTACCCTATCGTTATTTAAGGCCCTCTTAAGAGATATTATGTTTTATTGATCTTTTCCAATCTAATTAAAAGCCTTTGCGTAGGGATTACCTTTAATTAGCAACAAGTCTATTATACGCTATCTAGTATATCACTACTTTATTTAACCTTTTACGAGCTGCCTGATTGTAAGGTTATGAAAAAAAGAGCAGAAAAAATAAAACGTAGAATAGGATTAACCGGAAAGCCGCGGATAGGGAAGTCAACGATTATAAAAGCAGTGATAACGCGATTGAAAGCAGAACGAATACCTGTAGGTGGCATGCTTACTGCGGATATCCAGGAGAACGGCTTAAGAGTAGGCTTCTCCGTAGAAGATATAAATACCGGCGAAATGGGTATCCTGGCTCATATGCTGCTACATCAGAGAGGTCCCAAAATAGGAAAATATGTGGTGAATCTCTCGGAGTTGGATACCATCGGTGTGAACTCGATAAGAACTGCTGTGGCACAGCCCGATCCGATTGTAATAATAGTGGACGAAATAGGACCTATGGAATTGAAGTCAAAGAAGTTCATAAGCGCAGTGGAAGAAGCGATAGAAAGTAACAAGCCGATGCTTGTATCTGTACATCTACGGTCGCAACACGAGCTTGTAAAGCGGGTAAGAAAGGAGTTCGATATGATTGAGGTCATGGAAGAGAACAGAGACGCGATGGCAGATTCCTTAGCGGATAAGCTTTTAGTGTAGCCGCAGTGAATATACCTTCCAACCAATTCGATTTGCTCTTAATCTTTCTTTACTGCCCACAACAATTATTGACGCCAATTTAGGCAGATTAACATGGACAGATGATAAATTAAAAAAGTCAACCTTGCTATGATTAAACAAATTCGTGTTAATCCGCGCCTTAAATAGACGGAAGTTATACTTCTATGTAAAAGAACGAAAGGCTGTTACACAATCAGAAACGTCAGATAGTTCCGCCATGATTTGCAAAGCATGATTATGCTGGGTAAACCCCCCTTATTTGTCTTACCCTGTATGTCACCCAATTTGGTTACACACATTACCAAAAAATCAAATACCAAAACTCTTTTTATCGCATATCTTCTATAAGAGACAGAACAAGGAGGTAAAAAATGGAAATGCGAAAAAGTTTTTTGGATCAAAAGAAATTCGTACCTGCTTTTATTATTGGTGCGATGTTAGTGATTTCAATGACACCGATGTTTGCAGTAGCAGCATCCTCATGGGATCAATTTCAGAAAGACGAACAAAATTCCGGTTGGACGACTGATTTAGCGCCGCACAATGCCACGAAAGCCTGGAAAGTATACACAAATACTGACGGTTGGAAAATGTCTGGCGTAGATGTTGCACCGATCGGGGTAGACGGTAAGGTGTTTGTGATAGATGCGAGAAGCTATGTATGGGCTTTTGATGCGAAGAGCGGCGAGATAGAATGGGTAAAATTGTTGAGCTGTGGAGGTAACCAATTCCAACTGGCCACTCCTGCGTATGGCGAAGGAAAACTATTCTTTGCAACGAATGACGGGTATGTTTATGCTTTGAACCCGGAGGGTGGTCATACTCGCTGGAGTAAAAAAATAGCAGAGACTTATGACCAGTTGAACACGCCGGTAACCTATGCAGACGGGCAGGTCTATGTGGGCTCATATAAAAGCGATAACGGCAAAAATAGTACGGGCGTCTATTATTGCTTAAATGCTACTACGGGCAAGGTCGTGTGGAATAGGACTTCAGACACCGGGAAAGGATACTACTGGACTGGTGCATCTGTGATAGGCGATTATCTCGTCTATGGAGACCGTGCTTCTGTCGTAACAAGTGTCTATACGAATAACGGAACAGCGATAGACGCTATAAACATAACAACAAGCGCTAAAATACTGTTTAACAATAGTGATGCTGGTGGTATCAGATCTTCCGTAGCTTATAGCAAAGGGTTCTGTTACTTCACATCCGAAGGCGGCTATGTCTGGGCGATAGGGTTTAACGAAAGCACAGGGGAATTCACAGAAAAGGGCTGGGCGTTTGCAGTAGATGACGAGATCGGCTATGCGGCAAGTACACCGGTGATTTATGACGGTCGAGTTTACATAGGTGCTGGCAAATACAGCACAGGGGGTAAATTATACTGTTTAGACCAAACAGATAATGGTACGGAAATCTGGAATCTAATGGTAAACGGTGGCCTAAAGGCTTCGCCTGCGATAAGCGTACAACACGGAAAGCCTTACATATACTTCACCACGAACTGCGAGAATAGTAGCGTTTACTGCGTGGATGAAGCCGGAAACGAGATGTGGAACTACACAACGGAAGAAGCAAATTCTTCTGCGGGGTATATCCTGCAAGGCGTGGCGATATATGACGGCTGTGTGTATTTCGGAAATGACGGCGGCTATTTTTACGGGTTGAACGAATCAGGACCTACGGTACTATGGGAAGGCAATGTAACATTGACAGAAAACACAACGTTTAACGTGACGGCGCATAACAGCGGGAAAAGCTACGAGCTAAACAGAACAAATGCGCTTGGTGCGCTGGACACGGCAGCAGAAATAGGCGAGTTCAATTACAGCGTGAGTGATGAGTGGTATGCGAGTTACGGCTCTTTCATGGTGGATTCAATCGCAGACGTCGAGAGCACAGGGGCAGAGAACTGGATGTATTGGGTGAATTATCCGAATGAGTCTATACCAGGTGTGGGCATAAATCTTTATGATGTGGAAGAAGAGGATGTCGTGACCTACTATTATGGTGACTGGAATGTGACACCAGCAAACGCCTCGAAGGTACTAAGGATTCATGTCCATATAGGAGGACCTGCGATATTTGATACCGGCACGTCAATGAACCCATATCCCAGCATATCCGGCACACACAACGGAACCATCACGCCAAACAAGACAATTGCCGTAAATAGACTGTTTACCTATCCCTGCGCAGGCACAGGCGGGCACACAGAATTCGTTAGAATCTGGGGTAATGAGGTAAACGTAAACGCTACATGGCAGGGATATACAGAAGACTGGCACAACCTAACGTTCGACAAACCTTTCAGCCTAGAACAGAACAAAACATATAACTACACCATACGCACAGGCTCTTATCCGCAAATACACCATATAGGTACACTGGCAACTGCGAATGGTGAGATAAACTGTACGAGATTTGTGGATGGCAACGGTAAGGAGTCTCATGCCATGATACCGGCGATAAAACTGTGGAAAGAATGAAATGGGGCATACGAATCAAGGGGTCTGCCCAATACCCCTTATTTTTTCTCTTTTTTTTGTTTTTTGCTTTTCCGTTACTACTGTATATACCTCAGAAACTGACACTAATCAGACAAACAACTCTTCGCACTTGCCTGACTTGCTTGTCGAACGTATAACAATTCCTGCTTTTATCTATGCAGAAGAAGAAAGCCCGCTATTTATAACCCTGAAAAACGACGGAACAGCTCATTACTATGGTGATGCTAATATCTCTGTATCCATTACGGAAAACGGCACACGCACAAATATACAGACCGTACCTTTACAGCCGGTAATAGACCCAAAAGAAAGCGTACCCGTTTACCTCCATTATAACTTTTCAGGCGGAGCTAAAAACCTATCTCTGTTAATAGAAATAGACCCCGAAGGACAGATAGAAGAGACGAGCAAGAATAATAATAACGTGACGATAAACGTCGTGACGCATCAAAGAATATTTGATGTTTATACAGAACGGCGAATAAATGCGACGGATAGCTCTTTTGCATATCAGAAAGAAGAAACGGGGGATTTGGAGTTTATTTCGTATTGCCACGTGGTCACAGTAGCACCACTGAATTCTGCATTTTATGAGCTCAAGGTGTTAGGAATAACCTCAAAGCTGAAAGGGGAGGCTAACGATATATTAAACAGCACAAAAGTTAGAGATTGGGCTTTTGCAACTATTGCAATATCATCAATAGGAGAAAACCCCCATGATTTCTCTGACATTAATTTCGTGGGTACTCTTTACTCGTTCTTCGATGGTGAACAATTTGGAAGTGAAGCGAGATTAGACGATGACATATTCGCACTCATCGCTTTGTCCGCTGCGGGGGAGCGGAATGAAATTATCAATGATACCGCAAGGAATCTTATGGCAGCACAAAACGAAGAAGGTGGCGGCTGGAGCTGGTATACTGAAGACAAGAGTAGCGTTACACTCACTTCTCTCGCGATACAGGCGGTTTTCGCAGTCGGCATTGCAAACCAGGACAACGAGTCCGTCAAGAATGCAACTGAGTTCTTGAAACGCAATCAACTCGGCGATGGCGGTTTCCCTTATGGTGACCGAACTGAGAACAGGAGCAGCCTTTATCCCACCGCACTTGCAATCTCTGCATTGACCGCATCCAACCAATTACAAAACTCAGAAGCAATAGAAACTGCAACTGAATATCTGCTATCGAACCCGGATAAAGCAGGATATTTTACGGATTCGGCTCATGGCCAACTGAAAACCACGGTTTATGCCATCGCCGCGCTTTATGGCACGTATTCATCACCATTCCAGCAAATATCGGTAAATGTAACCCTACCGGATATTTATCCTGTTGATTTATCGGTAAACCCGAAAGACGCTGCTGGAAATGAGACTTTTGCTTATACGAACATCACAAATGAAGTGACTGCAAATATAAAGAGCAACGGCGGTGCTTTTAACGTGTCACTCATTCACGGAAATGGTACTGTCTTAGCGGAAAGTAGAGTAACGGAAAAGAAAAGCACGGCAATAACTCCTGTAAAATTCGAGTGGCGACCAACATCTGATGCTATGCTCACTATTTCCGCAGATACGAACGATGAGATAAAAGAATCGAATGAGCAGAACAACACAATTAGCAAACAGATAGCGGTAAAACTGCCTGATTTGTACTCTGATTTGAGTTTGATTAAGAATGAAACGTTTTACTCAAACTTCTCAAATACTTTACCTATAGAAATAAAAGGCTTCGGTGAGAATTTTAATTCCACTTTATCCGTTAATGCGTCTGTTGATAATGTATCCGATAGTTCTGTCAGCAATATAACTAACATCACCTGTTATGTCCAGCGCGTGGTGAACTGCACGTGGACGCCGGTATTTGCAGCTAATTACAGCTTTACGCTCTGCGTTGACACAGATAACGATGTGATAGAATCGGATGAGACAAACAATACAGAAAGCGGCGAATTGACAGTAAAATTGCCCGATGTCACCCTTTATAACCTCTCTTTCGTGCCGCCGGCTAATGAGTCCTACAAGAACAAAATCCTGCTGGTGAATAAGACCAACCTTATAAATGTATCTTTGCAGGGTGCGGGCGAGCTTTTTAACATGTCGCTGTTTGCTTATCCCCTAAATGAAACCGCTAATTTTAGCATCAACATGACGAACATGACGAATTCACTAATTAAGAAAGAAACAGTGTCGAGGTTATACGGCACGCGAAACATTAGTTTTCAATGGTGTCCCCCGGAAGAAGGTTTTTACCGGATTGTTGCCATAGCGGATTCTGACGATGACGTTTACGAATCGAACGAAAGCAACAACTGGATTTTTGGTGATATTGAAGCGATAAAAGAGGCACCGGAGGTAAAACTAATAAGTCCACGTGGTGGCGAGACTTTCGTTAATGCCTGCTACATTACCGTAAAATGGTCGGCAACAGATCCTAATAACGACTATTTGAACATAAGCATAAGTTACAGTCCTGCATACCGGCGGAACTGGATTAAGATATGGGATACAGACGAAACCGCAGGTGAACATTCTTGGGATATAACAAACATGGCAGACGGAGATTATATGCTGAAAGTAGAAGCAAGTGATGGTAATTTCTCGGGTACCGATATGACCGTTGAGTCGTTTACGATATGCACTAAAAAATCGTATGAAGAAGCTGCGCAATTTCATTACAATTCTGGATTCTCTCTTTCCGAAGCGCCGGACACAAATGCAATCGCATGGAGTACTCCAGACATAGGCGCGGTTGATTCGTCACAGCCAATTGTTGCGGAGGGTAAGGTGTTTGTTTATTGTGACAATGAAACCGGAACGTTTTTGGTTGCATTGAATGCGAACGATGGAGAATTCATCCAGAAGTGGGATTTGGACAAGAGAGCGTATGGTTCATGGTCTTCTCCAGGTTACCATGATGGAAATATATTAATAGGTTCCGGAAAGACAGTGTATTCAATAGATGCAGAGAAAGTGGATTTTAAATGGACCCGTCCAATAGCACGGAATGTTGTGATCTCAAGCCCTACAATCATACCAGGAAGAGTTTTTATCGGCGGATATGGCGCGGATGGTCATCCTGAATTTTACTGCCTGGATGAGAAAACAGGATTTATCTCATGGACATTTGACGATGCAATAGCGCCGGAAATAGCAAATATAACGGGTCCCCGCGCCACCTCTACGCCTGCCTTTTATGGCGGGAATGTCTTTGTGGGATTCGGATCGGGCATCATTGGGTCTTCAGGTGCACCCAGTGCCGTTTATTGTCTGTCGGATGAGGGAAAGGAAGTCTGGAATACTATCACAGATTACGGCGTTTGGGGTTCTATAACGGCGATACATGGTATACTTTACTTTGGCACGTATAATTTCGATGGTCCCGCAAAGTATTATGCAATCCATTCCCAGGATGGAACAGAAAAATGGAATATAACGGGGATAAGGACAAATTCTGCTCCGGCTTATGCTTCTGGCAATTTGTATATCAGTGCCGGATGTCCCGGGCATTCCGCTACCGCAACTTACTGCATCGACTCGGAAAATAGGAATGAACTCTGGAAAGCGGAAGACATAGGCGGATGGACTATTTCACCCGTGATTTCAAGTGATGGAAAGTTAATAGTCGGGAAAACAGGTTCAAACGGGGTTGAAGGTACATACTGCTTGGAAGCATCAACAGGAAACGAGATCTGGGATTCGCATAATGGCGGCTCGACTGCTGTTATTGCCAACGGTAGAGTATATACAATAGGCCAGCACAAATTGTGGTGTTTTGGTGCTAATAACACGCCCGACCTTAATATCACATATTTCGAGGCACTTGGAACTGTGTGTGTCGCCGAAACGAAATCTGTGAATGTAACGCTAAGAAATATTGGCGACGGTGATCTAAACAGGAGTTTTAACGTTTCATTACGGGCGAATGGCAGGTTGATAGATGTGAAAACTATTAATATGCTAAATACGGACGGCGATGCAAACGTGAGTTTTATATGGGTAGTAACGGGAGCAGATTGGGATTCAAGTCTGAAATCAGAATCTGGGAACAGGATTTGCAGGCTTGTTGCTGAGGTTGACCCTGATGACGTTATAACAGAGAAGAATCCGCTCAATAATAAGGCGTGGCAGGATGTTACGCTTGAAGAGAAAGACGAGGAGGAGGAAGAAGAGCCCACACCAACATCTCCACCTCTGGACATAGCTCACGGCACCAGAGGCGGCGGTGGCGGCGGTGGTCCCACTGGCGGATTCGGTGCTGGTAGAGGTATCGGTGAAGCAGGCACGGGAGAAGCGAGCGGTATGCAAGTGCCGGAAAATGTTAGCAGTTCGGAAGCAGCAGAAGAACAAGAAACAAAAAAAGAAGTTTCGGGTTATCCGTTTGGGAATGCTTCTGCTGGCGAGTCGGGCGGTGCAGGCAAGCTACCGCTACTTCTGGTGCTTGTTGCGGTATTAATCATAACGGTCTTCTATTTCGGGTACTACCGAGAGAAAAAGGCTCATGCGAAGCATGTTTCCCCAAAGACCAAAACAGAAGAGAGCAAAGATCAAAAGTCAAAGTTCAATAGATGATTGATAATTAATGGTTGCGCTAACCCGCAGACTTTCTAAACCGCTAACGGTTTATTTTTCATGTATTCCCTCAGTACAACCGTTGCATACGACCCTTTTGGTAAGAAGAATCCCAACTTTACTTTTTTTCGTCCCGGATTCATATCGTCATCAGTAACTTCTTCTGTGTTTAACTTCACCGGCACCAAAATAGGTCTTCGTGTCCCCTTAGAACTCATTTTAGAAATCTCCTCGATATGAAAATCGTTCAGTACCATGTCTTCCGCCTCTAATACTTTTCGCTCTATCTTGCCTTCCACACCCGCACCGAAGTCCGTCTCATAGCCAATGACCGCAGCAGTGACAAACGCTCTGCCATGTGTAATCAACCGGTTTATCGCATCTATTTTGTCCGCCGTGACTTGCTCTACCCTATCCGGGTTTGCCAAGCCCAACTCGTTACGAAAACAGACCATATCTCCTACCAAAGCCTCGTTGAGTGGTATGTTCTGCACCATACGTGCACTTAAAGCGAGATTGTAGAGATAAGCTTGGTACGCATGAACGAAAAGTTTCTGTAAGTTTTTCGGAAGTGCAGAAAAAGCAGATAGGAAATCAGGGTCTTCTTCGTGCTTCACCAGTTCGTTCAACATCGCATTTTCGTATCGCAGGAACACAGGCATTAGCTTCAACGCTTCTTTTAGTTGCCCTTCTTTGCATAGCAACCTCGCTCGTTTCGCCTCTTCATTTTCGCCCGAGAAAATGTCTGCGATGTATGACATCACCGCTGCTTTTATATCGCCTCGTATTAAGTGTTTACCCACCACATGCGTTATCGGGCGAATGATGCCAAACCGTTGCACACCAAAGAAGTTAGGCACCCCACCCCTAATCTCTATTTCTTTTGTAATCGCCGCAAGTCTATCCTTTAGCACCTCTTCACGGCCTTCTATACCACGAATAACAATCTCAAATTCGTTGCCATAAAGGTCACCCAAAGAAACGGGCTTATTCGACCTTCCTATCTTTTTTAACTCGACATCTGCTATTTTTACACGGTCAAGCTTGACTTCGTGCACATCCCATATGCTAATCTTCTGCGTGGTAACCGCACTTTTATCTTTGGTGCCCGCAAACCCGATTCTATTCCTGCTAACCCCCAGCCGTCGCGATATTTCTCTTATCACGCTGTGTGTATCCCAGTTCTCCTTCGTCAACTCGGCAATCAGATATTTTCCTTCCGCTTTCTCTTTGCGATTCGTGATTTCACGCACTATGAAATCGGAAGGTTGCGTTTTTATGGCGCCGCCGAGTCCTTCTGTGGACGTGTCGTAAAACCTTATGCCTATTCGTCTTTCAAATTCAGGGCTTTCTATTAGTGCCATTTTGTCTGAAAACATATTATACTTTCATGCTTATGAGTGTTCCTTTGGTACATGAACGTTTCTTTTGTCCAAAATGAGATATTACAAAAAATGCCCAGTAAGCATTAGCGAAAAGTAATATTCCGCAGAATGAACTAAAAAATAAAATAAAGGGGCTAAAAATCAACCCCCTATTTATTCCCACGTTGTTTCACGCTCTTCTTCGTCGTAACACCAGATATGCGATTGCAAGAATACCTGTAACTGTGAAGACTGCTTCAAAGCATGGCGCAGGTGTTTCTTCTGCAGGAGTCGCTTCTTCTTTCGGTGTTGGTGTTGCTTTCGGTGGTACAGGAGTCGCTTCTTCTGGTGTAGGCGTTGGCGTAATGGTTGGCGTTGCAGATGGGCTCGGAGCCGGCGTTGGCGTTACTTCAGGACCCTCAAGCTCGATAGGTTCTGCGAGCACTACGCTGCCGTTTTCTGCGATATACCAGATACAATACGCACCGGATACATCCCCGTTCTCATCGAAGGTGATTTCGCCAGAAGCACCCTGGTAGTTTATGTCTTTACCGTCACGGATGAGTGCCAATGCTTCGCTTATGTTGGTTACCTCTTCGCCTGGTGTATTCGCAATTTCCCTCATACTGTCCCGGATAGCTGTTCCTTCTGCTTTTCCCGCTTTTTCTATCGCAAGTGCTACCAACACCGCCGCGTCATAACTGTTAGAGCAGTAAGTGGTAACTTCCTTTTCGTACTCGGCTTCGTATTTCTGTTTGAAAGTTTCGTACGCAGGCCCTGCCACTCTCGGGTCTGGCGTTGTTCCTTTTAATCCCGCTATAATGTAGTTTCCTGCTACGTCCTTGCCTACCATCTCTGCCAGTGTCTCATCCCTGAGTCCTTCGGAAAGCAGCCAATCAATGTCAATCATATTCCCTTTCTCGTAAGCTGCTTTCAGTATCACACTGCCGGTCTCTGGATACGAGCATAGCATAACAAAATCAGGCTCGGATTTACAGACTTTCCCAACCTCCGAGTCAAAAATGGTTCCCGCTGGATCGTACTTTACCGATTCCAAAATCTTTCCACCGAGAGATTCGAACTCTTCCGTGAATACCGCCTCAAAACCTACGCCATACGGGTTGTTCAGCACAAGCGTACTTGTAGTTGTGTATCCTTCATTGATTGCGAGCCTTGCCATTGCTTTCCCTTGTAACGCATCGGATGGACAAGTTCTGAAAAAGAGGTCGTTGTCCTCGTATGTAGTGAAATCCGGCGCGGTATTAGATGAAGAAATCTGAAGTACGCCCTTACCCGTGGTAATGCCTATGATCGCCATGCTGGGTCCACTACTCGTAGTTCCGATTATTGCCGGAACCTTATCCATCTTGACGAGCTTATTCGCTGCGTCCACAGCCTGGTTTTCTGATGTCGCGGTATCCTCTACTATCGCAGTAATATTTACACCGAGTACACCACCGTTTTCATTCACTTCTTTTATCGCCAGTTTGGCTGCGTCCGTCATTGGCCCCCCGTAGGTGCCCAGGTCACCGGTCAATGCCTGCATAATACCGATTTTCACTTCCTTTTCTTCTGTAGCCACCGTACTTCCTGATAAAAGCAGCGACATAACTAACGAGACTGTAATTAAACACACTAAAATCACTTTTGTTTTCATAACACACCTCCTATTTGTTTATTCAGAAAATCAATAGTTGAGTATGAGCTTAAAAAGGTTGTAGTTTTTTTCCTGTATATGGAATAAACTTTTGTATAATGGGATTGACCGCGTGTGAACACTAGCGCTTCGTATCTGAATTTACAACGCATTAAACGTGTTCTAATCTAATTGCAATTCGCTATTCAGAGTAATAATCAGCATACTGTGACATATATGATACATATATAACCATCCGTGATAGGTATCTCTGAACACTGAGTGTTATATGGGGGTATCAGCGATAACAACATTACGTTAGTACAATTAAACCAAAAGCAACGGCATATAATATCCCTTTGTGCTTTTTTTCTCTTCTCTCACTATATTTTTTATGCTATTCCCGTATTTATATCTTCTTCGATATAAACTACAAAGACCCTCTTATTCCACATAATTCCGCAACGTTCCAATACCCTCTATCCGTATTTCTACCGTATCGCCTTTATTCATAGCACCAATTCCGCTTGGCGTGCCCGTTGCAATAATATCACCCGGCATCAAAGTCATAACTTGCGAGATAAACGAAACCAGCTCCTCAACCTTAAATATGAAATTAGCAGTATTTGAATCTTGTCTCAACTCGCCATTAAGAAAACTCTGTATCTTCAGATTATTCGGCTCAACGTCTGTGACTATCCTAGGACCTATCGGGCAGAACGTGTCAAAGCTTTTCGCTCGTGTCCATTGCACATCTCTCTTCTGTATATCCCTGGCTGTTACGTCATTTAAACATGTAAAACCCTCTACGTGTTCTATAACCTCTTCTGGCTCGATGTCTTTGCAAACGTCTTTTACGATAACTGCTAATTCCGCTTCATAATCCACCCGTGTCGCTTGAGACGGATAGCAAATACTCTCTTCGGGCCCGATCAACGCAGTAACGGGTTTCATAAATAAAATAGGCTCTGCTGGTAACGGCATCTCAAGCTCTTTTGCGTGGTCTCTGTAGTTAAGACCCACTAAGACTATCTTCGTTGGGCGGTGCGTTAAAAACGAAAGAGCCATTATTTCATTTTTGGGAAAACAATTTCCTTATCTCCTCGCCTACAATCTCAACCTGATGCTTGCCTATCTCTTCCCGACTCGCTTTTAATAGCGGGATGCCTTTTCTGTACTCTTCAACCCATTCGTTTGCGAATTCACCGTTCT
>JAPWVK010000038.1 GCA_029241965.1 Candidatus Methanophagales archaeon | reverse complement strand
CTATACTCAACACCAGTACCGTGCATCTCTTCCGCTGTATGGCAATCTATGCATATAAGCCCCATCTCATAGTGGATGTCGGCGTTGGGTCCTGTACCTTTATGTGCTGGAGTATCTCCTACAAACCCTGCCTGCTTCTTGAAATGGCATTGGTCACATGTATCAACGGTTATCTCCGCACCATGCCCTCCTTCATGGCACTTTTCGCAGGTGGCGACATGGCATTTAGAGCAGTTGCCCTTTGCAAAAAACGCATCCATATCGAATCCGAAATGCCCTGCTGCACCCTTCTCCCATTCTGCCGGCATTCCCCTGACGGTGTAGTGTAGCGATGTCGAAAAATTCTCGGCAATTTCTTTGTGGCATGCCTCACACCCTCCAAAGTCTTCCTCTGCCGCTATCGCTATACTCACCAGCGATACCGTTAACACTGCAATAACTAGCAGGGGCAACATAGGCTTCGCTGTTCTCACTATTGTACTCACCGATTTACAGCTTCTTGCGTATTCTCTTTTTGGCATCTTTCTTCTATCTCCCTATATCCAATAGAATCGCTGTTACGTAACTTTGGGATTGCACAGTATAAAAGACTTTCGGTTTTTTAGCGACACAAAGACTATAACAACCATTAACGGTTGGGCCCATCAAAAATCTTCTCAGCAGCAGCCAAAGACCCCTTTTTAACCTCTGCAAACCTTTTCCCTATCACATCACATCCCATGAACCATACACCATTTTAACATATTCCTCAATTTCCATGTTTAGCAGCAGCAAAAGCCCAACCCCTTCTTTTTGAATGAGTTCCTCAACATCCTTATTTCCCTTCAATCTTCTACCATGCCACCTAATAGAACGAAAATCCTGCTCAACACCGTTATTTGTTCTCTCCAGCTTGATCACTCTCTTTCCTCTTGGAGTTTGAACCTCAACGTTAGGTGCCAACAACCTCTCCAGGTTCTCTGTAAACATCTGCGTAATCGTACCGAAAGCGCGCAAAAGGTGAGTCCCTTTACCTTTAAATCTATGGCGTCATTATGGGGTTGGAAAAGTTGAGTTTGGTAAGCCAGCTTTCAACTGAGTATCCATCTTCAAGCAAGTTTATGAATTCTTTCAGAAGATTTGTTCTTTTAGTGTCGGAGCGTATCATTTCTTTGCGTACGTACGGTCTTATCAGCTCTCTTGATCTATGGAGTTCTTCAGGTGTGATGTCCTTGCAGCTCTCGAATAAAGTCTTTCACGTCCGAGAGTATCTCATTTACATAAGTTTCATTCTCCAAATTTGAAAAAATTGCTGTTAGCGCACCGTATTGAGCCATTTCATTCGTTGTTCTGGTTCTTCCGGTTCGTCTTCGTATGTGCATTCTGCTCCACCTGTGACTGCGTTCTTCAATGTTGTTGTCTCGCATAATTTCCACTACATTACCAAAACTGTCTTTCACATCTACGAAAAGTTCGTTTGCGTGTTGTCTGCAGTTTTTCGTTATTTATCTTGCTGCCCGGAGGAGCTCTCCTCCACTGGCTTCTCCTTCTTTATCGATATCCGTCAGGGTCGCCTTCGTATTGCTTCTTGTAACGGCTTCCGCTGCCGAGGGGCCTGCAGTTATGATTACTGATTCAACGTGATGCCTGAAGTCCTGATGCCCGGCGACGCTGGCTCCATTACAGTCACGATTAAAGAATATGGATACCCCGTCGTCAGAGACGGAAACTACGACTACGGGGACATTGGGAGGCGACTCATCTACTACCAAGACAACTTCAGCGGTAAGTGCAGAAATAGAAACCGCACAAAAGATTCGCTTTTGTTGTTACCTACAAAAATGGGTTACTACACATCACAGCGGGCTTGAATCTTCTATATTCGTAAGGGACATCGCAGATGTGAAGCCCATCTTAGTGAATGCGCCTGAATCTGTCTTTAACGGGGACATGGCAATGATATAGTTTGACGTGGAATGGTATGATGAGGGTTATTAAAGCGGTATCTGTGATACTTGTTGCGACGGAATGACTTAGAGCACTGCCTTCAGAATATTTCATCGTTGACATGGGATTAAGAGAAGTCTTTTCTGTTTCTTTTTAGGTCTATACCTGTGACCTGAACTATGGCACTGTCAGAATACTTTTTAACTGGTGTTTCGAGATGGGAATACCGATAGGCGACACGAAGCTACGGGTTACGAGGTGCATATAGCAATAAAGGAGCAGCAGAACGGTGAGTTACCGAATACAATCTTCTTCGGTGCTTTGCTTGTAATCATATCCATTGCCGCGGTGTTGCCGTGTGATGCGCTAAAGCGAAAGCGGGGATGACGAAAAGTATTATCCGCACCGATGACTTAAGCATGATTATACCAGATGGGAGTTCAAGTACTTCAAAGCAGTTAATCTCGTCCATACGTTGAAAATGTTGTGCTCCCCCTGTCCTTCGCGGGTATGGATCGAGAAGCGCGGTTGGAAAAAGCGTGGGAACTACTCGTAAAGGTTGGGTGTGGCGTCCGCAAATACTATAAACCAGCAGAGTTGAGCAGCGGGCAGCACCAGCGTGTGGCGATTGCAAGGGAGTTTTCAAAAGACTCGGGGATTGTTATCGGTGATGAGCCAGCAGGAAACGTGGACACCGAAGCGGGAAATGCAATAATGAGCATCTTAGATGGATTGAACCGTGAAGGACAATAATTGTGTGGTAACGCACTATGTTCGAGCTTGCAGCACATGCCTGTAGAACAAAGAGAATGTACGATGGAAGGGTGCTTGCTTGATTGTGTAATGAAAGATAAATACTTTCTGGCGTATCGGAGCATAAGGGCGAGAAAAGCACGTTCGATACTGCCCGTGCTGGGTATTGCTGTGGGTATAGCAGCAATCGCAGTCGCATCCATGGGCATACGATGCTGATGTGTGTGATGGAACGTACGCATGAGATTGAAGTGATGAAGGCGATATGAGCTAAGAGCAGGAATATCCCTTTTCCCTTTCTGATGGAATCCAGCGTAATACGCGCAATAAGAAGCGTTTGTGGCGGTATCTTAAACATTATTGGCGCTCACGTGATAAGTCGCGGGATACAGACTCTACATTTGATGCGGAAATTGCAATTATCCTGAAACCCAAAATGTTACTCGGTGTAGTCGCGGTTACCGCTCTCGTGGATATCCTGTCGGGATTGTATCCTACGAGACATGCGTCAAAGATGAGCCCGGTCGTGTGGTAGGAAAAATCAACTATTCTACTTTTATCCCTAACTTCCTCGCTATCTCTTTATATCTTACGCGTAAAGTCACTTCGGTAACGCCCGTAGCCTCGGAAACATCTTTTTGCGTCTTTCTATCGCCACATAAGATGGCTGCTATGTAAATCGCTGATGCTGCTATGCCCGTAGGACCTCTACCACTTGTTATATCCTTTTCTAACGCCTCTTTTATTATCTCATTCGCCCGTTCCTCTACATGCCGCCTCAAGTTTAATTTGTCACAAAATCTACCCACATATTCCAACGGCGATGTTGGGGTGAGCTTCATTCCCAGCTTGCCTGCCAATAACTTAGACGTCTTTATTATGTCCTTTTTTCCCACTCGCGTTGCCGTTTCTATCTCATCAAGCGTTCTTGGCACATTCTGTTTACGGCATGCAATGTACATAGACGCTGCCAGTATCTTCTCGATTGAACGCCCATGGATCAAATCCTTTTCCCATGCTTCACGGTATATTTCCATACTGTACTCTCTCGTCTCCTCGGGTATGGAAAGCAACGCGGATAATCTCTCAATTTCGGATTGTGCAACTAAACGCTGCCTTCCTACCGATGATCTCAATTTCTTTCTTCTCTGTAGTTCACTAAGCCGCTGTAAATGCTCTCTATTTGACGCAGATACTTTGTCTGCTTCCCATGTGCTTGTTTCCTTATACTCTGTGTCTTCTCGCATCTTTTTACACTTCAGAGGGCAAGAACTTTCTTATTTATGAATTTTCTCAGTTGCTTCTCTTTTAAACCCTTAAAAGTCTTCACACTAACGTAAGGTCTATTTACAGGCCCAAAAACATCGTAAACTCTTCCTATTTTCATTTTATCATTCGTCATGACAATAGAATTGACTATTCGCTCTACTTTCATCTTACCACCCCTCACAATCAACTTGTTATCTGCGATATGAAGCACGGTGCCCAATGTTCTCGGGCCTTGTGCCTTACCCTTCCTTTTCATCAATGTTTAAGATATGCAAGATGAGTATATAAAGTTTACGGTTTTTTTTTATGTGTCAGTAGTAAAATCAGTAGTATGCCTGTATCTTTATTGGAAGTGTATAATTTATTACCGAGGACAAACTGCAAGAAGTGCGAAACTGTATGCATGGGCTTTGCTGCCAAACTAATTTCACGAGAAGCGAAGCCGGAAGACTGCCCTTTGCTCTTAGAGCCGGCGTATAAGGCAAATTTAGAAAAACTGAGGATTCTTTGCCCGTCTACGGAAAAAGAACTTACAGGCTTGATAATAGAAGATGATAAATGCACGGGTTGTGGGATATGCGTTGTGGTATGCGAGGAGAACCGGATGAACGAGGAGTTAATATACGGTAAAGGTGGCAGATATAATGACGAGCAGGTTTTAAGGGTAGAAGGAGGAAAAGTGAGGTTGGTGGATGCGACGAAGTGTAAGAGAGCATTTGATCCACCGGAGTTTTGCAGGGCTTGTGTTGACCATTGCCCCACGGATGCAATAGAATTGGTGTCCTCAAGTTAGATGAGCGCCAACGTAATACACGACGAGATAAAAATTAAAAGAGATGATGGCTTTTGGTAAGTCATAGAAAACAGAGCTACATGAATTGTGTCCAAAGCCATTGATATGTACGATGTGATATTTGATTTAATTATATGAGGGCAAAGGTAAACAAGAGCTACATAGAGTTAGTAGTTGGAGATATTACGGATTTGAAAGTGGACGCGATAGTAAACGCAGCAAATTCACGGCTGAAGTTAGGAGGCGGAGTAGCGGGTGCTATAAGGCGAAAAGGCGGCAGGATAATTCAGGATGAGTGTGATAACATAGGATACTGCCCGGTTGGTGAAGCGCGGATAACAACAGGTGGCGACTTAAAAGCGAAATACGTAATTCATGCGGTTGGTCCTGTGTATGGCGAAGGAGAAGAAGAGGATAAGCTGAGGACTGCAACACTAAACAGCTTGAAACTCGCAGAACAATACAAGATAACCAGTTTAGCATTTCCCGCTATATCCACCGGAATATTTGGATTTCCGAAAGATAGATGTGCAGATATTATGCTATCAGCCACGAGTTCTTATCTTAACGGTGATACAAAATTGAGGCGAGTTATTTTCTGCCTTCACGACTCAGTTACTTTTGATATTTTCAACAAAAGATATACGTTTCTTTGATGGTATTTTTATGAAAATCTGTGTACTCTTGTGGTTTGTCAAACAAGCAGATACAAATAAAGAAAAATGAAAAACACCGAAGAACTGTATCGCATACAGGAAGAAATCGCATCAAAAGCGGTGATAGTGGATAAATTAAATCCAAAGCTAAAATTAATAGCAGGGGCAGACCAGGCTTTCTTCTACGATTCCAAAGCAGAAAATAAGAGTGAAGAGGAGAAGATAATATCCGCGGTTGTGGTGCTCGAATACCCATCCCTGAAACTTATTACTTATTCTCATTCTGTGATGCCCGTGGATTTCCCGTACATTCCCGGACTTCTTTCCTTCAGAGAAGCGCCAGCCATAATAACGGCTTTTCACGCGCTGAAAATCAAATCCGACCTGTTAGTAATAGATGGTGGTGGGATAAACCATCCACGGTTTGCGGGTTTAGCCACGCATGTGGGTGTTATCTTAGACGTGGCAACTATTGGCGTGACGAAGAACATCCTGTGCGGCACTGGCGAACTGCCGGATGAAGAAGGCGATGCGTGTATGATAAAATACAAGGGTAAAGAAATCGCGTATTATCTTAAGAGCAGGAAGGGCAGCAGACCGATAATCGTAGCACCGGGGCATAAAGTCTCGCTGGCGACTTCTTTGACGCTGATTAAAAATTGCATCCGCAAGCACAAACTGCCGGAACCTACACGAATTGCGCACCTTTGTGCAAATAAGATAAAGAAAAATTATATCTGACGAAGAAAAAAGCGCCGATATCTTTTTATACTCCTAAATCTTGACGATATAAAAATGGTAGAAGACATTGGTAGTGTAATAGGAAAAGGATTCGACACGTGGAAGGAGAATTTGATTATTTGCCTTCCTTTTGTGTTCAGTGCGGTACTAACGTCCGCAGTGGCAATTATAATCATAGGCGGTACCTTACTGGCAGCAATTCCTTCGCTTCCTTCTTTGATACCGCTCTTAGGTAAACCTGAAGCAATCACACCTGAACTTATTTCACCGCTTATGTCTCAAATCCTTCCGAGCATTGGCATAATTATAGCTGCGGTCACCATCACAGTATTTTTGGTAATGCTGATAAGCGCGTTCTTCACCGCTGGTGCAATCGGCATGGCGAAAGAGGCGACGGAAACAGGTCGAACAAGTCTGTCCGACATGAAAGACTACGGAAGAAGGAAATTCATTAGTTTGCTCTTTGCCGACATCATCGTTGGTTTAATTTCACTTGTAGGTCTCGTATTCTTAATTCCCGGCATATTATATGCACTTCCAAATCTAACAACGCTTTCAGAACCGACACCTGAGGTATTCTTGCCGGCATTTGCGATATTTATGATGGGAATATTGATAATGACTATCTACATGATAATAGTAAGCATTTTATTCGCTCTCCCGCGCTATGCAGTTGTTATAGATGACCTTGGCGCGATAGAAGGCGTTAAAAGAGGTTTTAACATTTTCATGAACCATAAAGTAGACGTCTTTTTGCTCTGGCTTGTCGCGCTTGTAATAGGCATAGCTGTTAGCGTTATTTTAAGTTTAATACCCTATGTGGGGCAGTTTTTAAACATAGTGGTATCTATTATCGTTATTCAACCTTTAACCTTTATATGGTGGAGTAGATTGTACTTGAGTATAACAACGCCAAAAACTGATGAATTAACAATCTAAGGTCCATTAACATAGTGCGGTTTTTGTTCTACCCCGCAGACCGAGAGAAAGTATCTAATAGCAAAAGCGTATAAGTTCTTTATTCATCGTCGGATAGCGGATTTTTGAGGTTTTGGCGCGGTTTTATCTTTGTACCTACTCAGGGCTTGAAATAGTCCTTAACCAGACCCACCACGATCTTGCTCAGCAGAAGTAACCCTATCAGATTGGGAATTGCCATCAAAGCATTGGTAATATCAGAGAACAGCCAGATATCCACGAGGTATGTAGCCGCCTTTGGGAGGTCCACCACACCGGCACCAATGATGATTCCCACCAGGAACACAGAATAATATACCCTGAGGAAGAACCTGTAGAATCCGACATCTTCTGACACTTTTTTCACAAAGTAAGAGAGGCACTGCTTGCCATAGAACGACCAGGTGAGTATAGTGGTAAAGGCAAACAGCACCATTCCGAAAGTAATCACCAAATCTCCCGCATATCCTATCTGTGAGTTGAAAGCATAGATGCTCAGCGAGGTACTGGTCTTACCAGTCTCCCACGCTCCAGTGGATACGATGACCAGACCTGTCATGGTACAGACCACAATGGTATCAATGAATGGCCCCAGCATGGCAATCAATCCTTGCTGGATGCTGTGCGGCGTCTTTGCCGTGGCATGTGCCATGGGGGCGCTGCCCATACCCGCTTCATTGGAGAAGATTCCCCTAGCGATGCCGAACCGTACGGCATGAGCCACTGTAGCCCCTGCGAATCCGCCGACTGCTGCTTGGCCTGAAAAGGCACTCTCGAATATAAGCAAAAAAGCACCTGGTACCTTATCGAAATTCAATATTAACACCACTATGGCTGCGGAAATGTAAAGAACAGCCATGAAAGGCACCAGATTCCCGGCTACGTATCCAAGTCTCTTAATTCCGCCAATAACAACAAGTCCTACCACCAATGCCAGTACTAAGCCAGTAACAATCCCCGGAATATTGAACGTATCCTTTAATGCAAGGGATACCGAGTTAGCCTGGGCCATATTGCCAATGCCAAAAGATGAACAGATGCCAAAAGTGGAAATGCCATGCCCAATGCCAATCCCAATTGCGGGTTTTTAATACCTCGCTCAAGATAATAGAATGGGCCGCCTATCATGGTGCCGTCAGGCAGTTCTTCCCTGAAATGCAGTGCAAGTGTACATTCAACGAACTTTGTTGCCATTCCCACTATGGCGGTCAGCCACATCCAGAAAAGCGCTCCGGGACCGCCCAATGAGATTGCCGTGGCAACACCTGCGATATTGCCTGTGCCGATGGTACCCGAGAGAGTGGTCATCAAAGCACGAAATGGCGATATGTCACCCCTGCCCTCTTCTTTATGTTTAATTAGGAGGCGGAGGGAGTACAAAAGTTTGCACGCCTGAATTCCTCTTAATCTGAAAGTAAGGTATATACCGGTCCCGATGAGCAGGACTATCATAAAAGGGCCCCAGACAAGAGCATCTACTGTTGTGAGAATCTGGTGTATGAATATCACCGGTATCACCATCGATAAAATTAATATATCCTGCATAATAAGTTTTTCTTATCTTCTTTTGGTTCCGAGCTTAATCCATTATCACTGCCTCACATCCGCTTATTGATGCCTGCTCATGGCACCGATTCACGTACTGTAGTCACAGAAACCATATCCAACAAACCGCTGCTTCTCGTCAAGATTGGCAAGGATGAACCTATCCGTTTCGGAGTATGCAACCTTCTTTGAACCGGAAAGCGTTAAAACACATTCACTGCCGGATGCGGCATGATCCACGGCATTGCCGTTCATCAGTATCTTTTCGACACGTACGGGTGCTGACTGGAGCCCTACGAAGAGATGCAGCATATCACCCACAGCAATGCGTTTTGTGAACTTAGAAAGCGTGCAGTTCAACATAAAATCCGTGGCTATGGTCTCGTCGTTTGAAATCACGTGTCCTCGGTCCACCGCCTTTGACAGGATGTTCTTCAACGCCAGTCCAACCCTTGCACCTGCCGGCGCACTCTTTACATCAACGTCGTGCATCTGAATCGAGCGAATCTCAACCGGCTTATCGTTCGGCATCATCGTCATCTTGTCCTTTGCATGTATCGTGCCCTGCCAGACCATGCCCAGAACCACGCAACCGATGCCGGTCACATTGAAGACATGGTCTATTACAACACGCGGCGGAAGATCGTTTAATTGTGCGAGCTCGTCATCCACCCTTTCTCCGGTCAAAGCGATCAGCTCTTTCAACTCTTCCATCCCCTCAAACGTGGTAGTAGATATGGCGATCAGGTCCCAGTTCTCAAGAACAGTGCCTGTTGTGATCTTTTTGATGCTTTTCTTCAACTCTTCGAGTGCTGAAGGGTAAGAGGTATCAGACTTGGTCAGAACCACGATCCCATGTTTGCAGCAAAGAAGATCCAGCGCAACGATGCACTCTCCCGCGTAGGTGTCAAGACCTGTTGGAGGAATGCACAAAAGCGCGATGTCCGTGATATTTAGTGCGGTTACGAGCGGTTTTATTGACTTTGGATAACCCGTGGCATCAACAGTCATGAGCACTGTACCGCTTTTTGTAAAGTCATAGATGGTAACGTCAGATACGTTTCCTTTTTTGCCCAGTTTTGATGCGAGTGCTGTTCTACCACTCTGCTCGCTTCCGATGATTGCTATTTTCGTCATATCCTTTCTTTCCCTTACGATATATCTTTCAGCTACCTATAGCCCAATAGTTATAAACCCCTGAGTGAAGAAGCTGACCCACAATCGGTTACCCAACAATCAATACTTGCTTTATGTATTAAAGCTTTGCACATAGGGAATTAAAAAATACCCATGCCGTCAAGTTGGTCTTGCGAACCCACAGATAGTGCAGTTATTTTATCATACTTCAGCATAGCATGTGCCTGAAAAAGCACTATAAACAGTAATAGAAAACTTTATATGTGTGGTGTATATACACTACATATATGACAGAACGCAAGACATTCATCCGCAAGATTAAGCAGGGAGATAAAATCCGATATGCAGAAGTATGGAACGAACGGCGAGGAAAGAAGGTAATTCAACATCATGTCCGGTATTTAGGGAGTGATCCTGACAATCTCTCGGATCCGAGTTCGTTTGACCTCGAAACAATTCACTTTGGATACCTGGCACAACTGATTCTTAACGATACTCTCTCTGCTGATGACGTTTATCTCATGCTCGATGGGATGGATAAGCCGGTAAAACGTAAAGAACTCAAAGAGATTGTCATTCGCTATAATATTGCTGAAAAAAAAACTCGCCTTCATCTAGTGTTTCAGAGAAAAGGAAAGAGCAGTGCGCAATCTGTGGTCGAAGATTAACAGTCCGCTACACCTACAAACGACCTATAATCTCTCTTCATGGGGCAAAAACTACCTGGGTAAAAGTCATGGCCTGTAAAAACCATCATGGCGAATGTATCTCGATTTATGATGAGACGGTAGCACCACTAATACCAAAATGTTGCACCGACCTGGATGTAACCATATTAATCGGACTTCTCCGTTGGCGTATTGGGATGAAACGGCATGAAATACGGGCATTTCTCAGGAAAAAGGGCATCGCCCTTTCAACGGGGACTATATCAAATCGCAGCCTTGATTTCCTCTTGCTTTTCAAGCAACTCCACGAGGCTAAAACAGCTAAGATAAAGGCATTGATTGAGCGCAAAGGCGGTATGATTCTCCATATGGATGGAACCCATAGGTCCGGCGGAAGAGTTGTCTTTGTATTACAGGAAGGACACAATGGTATAGTACTCGACACGGATTTAATTCCCTCTAAATCTGAAGAACATGTAAAACCCATCATATCAAAATTTAAAAAGACTTATGGCTCACCGCTTGTTATAGTCCAAGATATGGCAAAAGGTCTCGCGCTATGCGCCTCAAATATCTTTCCAAACAAGCCTCAACAGATATGTCAAGTGCATTTCACTAGAAACCTGGAAAAAGACCAGGTAACCGAGTATCACAAGCGTTTGAAGCACTCGATGGTTAAACACCGGCTTACTCCCAGGTTAAGAGCGCTGCGCAACGCAGGAAGTGGAGACAACGACATAAAGAAGCTTCAACAGCGGTGGGTGCATATAGTCGTTGATTACTTGCTTTATCCTGTAGAAAAACATGTTAAATGGATAAGTCGTCCAATTTCATATATCGTCCAATATTATCGGATTAAAGAGGTATCTAACCTTGTTAGCAGGCTAATCCGCTGGAAAGCATCGAATTATTTTGTTTACAAACCATTGATGGAATTACATACATGTTTAAGGGATGTTCTGAACGATTCAGAGGTGTTTCGGCATTATCGCATCTTGGATAAGACGTTTGTATGGCTGGACAAGT
>JAPWVK010000037.1 GCA_029241965.1 Candidatus Methanophagales archaeon | reverse complement strand
CACAGACCATAATAACGTTAGTTATAACGATGCGTCAAATAACTGGGGATCTGGAATTCATATAGGCGGCAATTATAACAACCTAACCAACAACATCGCGTGCAACAATAAGAACGGTTCCGCCTACACCGCTCTTGATGGTGGCAACGGTTGCGGAATTAGCATAGGCAGAAGCGATGGAACTTCAGCGAACAATGCCATGTTTGACAATACGGTCTGTGGTAATGAGCATATAGACATATATGTTATGTTCGGCACAGGAAATCACGGCGATGACAATACATGCAACACGACAGTGAATTATGATGATACTGGAAGGACTACAGGATGCGACTATCCATGCATCATATCGTGCGACATGAGTGGAAACGAGAAGAATACCTTCTACGTAAATGAAAAGATATATGTGAAAGGGGGAGGACATGCTCTCTCAACGGGTGCAAGTTACAAACTCTGGATACAGGATGACCCGGTAACCGATGGTGATACACTCGACGGCATTGAAGACCCTTCTGGTACGCAAGAGACAGTAACGCCAGTTGATTGCGGAGGTGTGCCTTGTTTCGGTCCGACAGAGATTTGGAACACTACTGGTTATACTGGAACCTTGAAGCACTGTGACATTATTGTTGATAACCAAACTGGAGGAACGATTGGCACATTCAACAAGGCAACCGATGGCATCGATTCTGCGACTGTGGAAGGTTTTGTGGCACCGGTTCCAGAGATGGCGACCATCGCACTGTTTGGCATCGGATTGCTGACGCTCGTTGGATACGTTAAATTGAGAAGAAGGAAGGATTGAAGGGTGAGATAATTTTTTAATATCTTTGAAGACAGGTAAAAGATGAGAACGAGCTTTATTCCGTTGATTCTGGTAGCAGTATTTTTGATGTTGGTGGGGAGTGCTACGGCAGAACACGCGTGCGTTGCCAATGATGGCACTGCCTTCTTCTGCGGAGATACTGTAACGGAGAGCTGCATGTTCAATGGAGGTATGACATGCCCTGAAGGGCACAGTTTAATCATAGGAGCGGATAACATCACAATTGACGGCAATGGATATACACTAAACGGCAGTAGTCCTGGTGCATGTAGTGGCTGTTTTCCACATACTGGGATTATGAATGTCCGCGGGTTCTATGACGGGTTTATGCACTTCAGCTACAATGATGTAACGATAAACAATTTAGAGATTACAAACTTCTGCAACGGCATATATCTCGATGGTGGTGGAAATTATAATTATATCTACAAGAACATCATAGAAAACTGTAACATACACCATAACGGTAATGCCACTTCTCCATCAGCGACTCATGGAATCAAGATGAAATATGTGTATAACAGCACAATACGGAACAACAGCATTCACCATACGATTGCATACGTGGATCCCAATCCAGGCTGCGAAGATGGTGGCAACGGTATGTTTCTATACACAGGAGACTACAATAGCATAATCGGGAACAGGTTTTACAACAACACCAAAGCGGGTATGCTTATCAAGATGAAACCAAAGTATTGGAACATCTCTTACAACAACTTTTGGGGCAACGGTCAGGGAGGAATTATACTGCGGTGCATGCTATGCGACTACAATCTCATTGAACACAACAACGCATCAGATAACTATGGTTCGGGGATTTTCATTGGCGGCAATAATAATACTATCAGGTATAATACAATATGCAATAATAGAAATGGTGGTCATTACCACGAGGATAGTGTTGGCGGTCATGGTTATGGAATTAATATTGGTAGAACCGATGGCTCAAAATACAATACGTTGATTTCAAATACTGTCTGTGGAAATGACTATCTGGATATATATGTGGTTCTTGGAATTACAGGGAATCACGGTGATGAGAATACCTGCGATACGTCAGAGGGGTACGATGATGAAGGAACCGCGGGATGTACTTTCAGTTGTGAAGGCGAGGAACCACCTGTATTCGACACCAGTAAAGGCACATATCCAAGCATCTCCGGCACGCATAAAGGAAAGATAATTACGGATAAGGATATTACGGTAAATAGAATGTACACGTATCCATGCGCAGGTACAGGCGGGCATACCGAATATGTGCGGATATGGAATAAAAGCGAGAATGTAGACGGAAAAGGTAATGGGAGCGGTTACCAGGGCGACTACCATAACGTAACTATCTCGCCTGCATTAACGCTGTTGCAAGGTCATACATATAATTACACAATAGAGACGGGCTCTTATCCGCAGATAGTTCATGCTAAAAGCAAGTCAGTAACAGGAGGGAATATCACGTGCACTAAATTCACCGATACGAACGGTAAGACATATACTAATTGGATACCCGCAATAAGATTGTTTTATGATGGAGGATAAAAGGAGGAAATGGCTAAAGTCGCATCACGACACACTGTTCCCTTTTTTCCCTTTTTTAAAAAAGAGGAATATTGGCTGGCTGTTCGATAGCGTAAAGGAAAAAGCACCAGAAAAAGGTGCTTTATACGTGCATATACCTTTCTGCACGGGCAGATGTACTTTCTGTATCCTTACGAAGGAACGTCCTTCAGGGAATACGTTAAAATACGTAAACTTGATTCTGGAAGAGGCGAAAACATGGCGTGAATACTATTCGCCCGTAGAAACTATTTATATCGGTGGTGGAACTCCCACATCGCTCTCCACGGAAGAACTCAAGTTGCTTTTTGAGGGACTCGGAGAGATATTCGAAATCGAAAAGAATGCAGAAATCAGTATTGAAACAACGGTAAGCGAACTGACGGAAGATAAAATTAACTTACTTGCGGATTTGGGTGTCAATCGTCTAAGTGTAGGCGTTCAGACATTCAATCCTGGTTTAAGAAATGTGCTTGGCCGTAGAAGTGGCGTTAAAGAAGTCATTAAGAAATTAAATACCGCACGAGAGGTTTTCCCACTTCTTACGATAGATATTTTGTATGACCTCCCGGGGCAACATAAGAGAGACGTACTCGCGGATTTACAAATGGCGGTAGGAATAGGTATAGACGGGATCTCCCTTTATCCTTTGATATACAGTCCAAAAACGGCAATAGCCCGGCAGTTTGAGCAGCCGGCAATCGAAACGGCAAAGGCTGTTTTCGCGAATGCACGTAATTTCCTGGATAATAATGGCTATAAGCACGTGAATATCAATCATTTTTCTAACGGACGTGATAAATTCAGATATTCCACGTATTTCAATAGGTTGGATAACGTTCTCGGTTTAGGTGCGGGGGCGACGGGTTTTTTGGCGGGATGCTTCCTGAAACACAAATCTACGAGTGAAAAGTACATCCGAAGCCGGGCGGGCGACGTTTTTAACGTGCCAGAGGCGACTATTCCCGTGCTGTGGTGCATATCGCAACTTCAATATGGCAGGATAGATTTAGAAGAGCCGAAGAGGCGGTGGGGTTTTGAGCCTCTTGAAGCATTTACCGCGACCATAGAAAAATGTGTGGATAGGGGAGAGATGATAATCAGTAAGAAAACAATCGAACTAACCACGGAGGGTATGTTCTGGGCAAACACGATTGGTGCCGAGATGGCAGTGGAATATCTGTATGACGGTAAAGGAGGGCTCGTGAGTCTTGAAGAAGGGAGTTCAAAAATAGCAAAGGGAATTATGCTTAATAAGATAAGGCATGGACGAAAGGCACTTAAGGGAACTCACAAATAATAATTTACCCGAACTGTATCATTTTCCAAGGGTTTTTAAGACACGGATTAACGCTGATTAACACAGATTTAAAGTAGTGTAGTTTTTAAATTTTGATTCAACCCGTAAAAACTTAATAATCAGGACAGTAGCGTCCGTGGAAATCTGTGTGATCTGTCTGTTGACAAGAAGTTGCATCACCGATTGCCTAACCGGCTACCCCTTCCATTCGGGGTAATCCTACCGCAGAATGCGTGGATGGCAACGCCCACGCAGTAAGCCTGCGGAACAACGTGGAAAAT
>JAPWVK010000036.1 GCA_029241965.1 Candidatus Methanophagales archaeon | reverse complement strand
TACCTTTATGAACCGTTAATTACCTGCACTCATGCCGTTGAATTAACCCACTGCCCAGCATGATAAGTCCTATTTCTCTCGAAATTATCCGCTTGACGTTTTCTTCCCCTTCGTTCCAGAAAACATCAATGCGGCTACCGGACTTATCCTGCCTCTCTTTGCTACATCTGGGAGCTCCCTCAACCCTTTATGAACATCATGGCAGTTGGTACAGAGTTTATAGACATTTTTGCAAAGACGAAATCAATAATGTCCTTCGTTTATGTCAAGTTTAACCGCCTAAGAAGCGGTCTCACAATCACCTTACCAACATTTTCAATCCTTCTTTTTAAATTTAAAGCAATATCTAACCTCCTTTTTCTTCTGATTTTGGATTATTTGGCAGCCACTTAACTACATTTACCCACATGAAATAGCGAAGAGCCATAATTATATAGCCTACTATAATAAACTATCGCATATTAGGACATTACCCAAAAGTAAAGACATACAAAAAGTATACACGACGCATCCTAACACTAATTAACGAAGACAAAAAACCTCTTTTTAGTCATTTAAAAACTTAACATTTAACTGAAAAGTGCAAAACTAAAAACCGAAACACATTTTGTTTTGTATATCTAGTTATAGATAACCAGAAAGTAAACTAAAAGATAAGCGAGGATAACAATGCTGAAGCCAGCGGAGATGCGGGAACTGCGCATTATTACACTTGATGAGCATGTAGACGGAGTAATCAAGCGAATTGACGCTTTGGGCTCCGTACATCTTACCGATATAAAACAATTCTTAAATGTCTGGGAAGGATTGATAGAACCTTCAAAGGCGGACGAGACTTTAGTAACAACTTCTGAACTACTGGCTAGGCTAGATAACCTGATAACGCTCTTACAACCACCATCCGAGGCCAAAAAGAGCTTGAAGGAGATGCTGTTCAAAGAGCAAGAAGAGGAAAAAGCGGAGAAGACGAAGGTAGAAGCGGGGATAAAATTAGAAGAGATAGAGCCTGAGTTCATTAGTTTAGAGAAACGTGTAGATGAACTAATATCCAAGAAAGAGCAATTAACGGAAGATTTGTCCGATGCAAAGGACTTGTTAGGGGTATTGAGGATTTTAGAAGATTTTGGCGTTGATTTGGGTTTTGTGGGTGCGAATGATTTTATCGCGGTGCATGTGGGTAAATTGCCGGTGTCAAATTTAGAAGGGCTGGAGAGTGCCCTGGAATCGGTAGTAGGGGCAAATCACTTCGTTGTGTCGAAGAAGATAACAGAAGGCGAAGAAGAAGTTGCTTTTGCTTTGGTTGTAACCTTGAATAAGGATAAAGAGGAAGTGGATAGGGCACTGATGCGGCTGGACTTTGAAGTCTGGCAGCGGCCATCAACAGAGCTTCCTGAACGTATAAAAGATGCAATAAAGGAGGTAGAGACGAGTGTAAAGCGGCTGGATGACGAGATAAAAGGGACTGAACGGGAAGTCGCGGAAATAAGGATGACGAGGTTTCCGGACCTGCTCGCAATGCAAGACCTTGTGCAAATAGAGGACAGCAAAGCAAAGGTAAAAGTACTGTTTGGTCAGAGTGAACGCGTACGAGTTATCGAAGGCTGGACACCGGAAGAGGAAGTAGATAACGTGATAGCGGGGATACGCGAAGAGACCGGCGGGTTTTCCGTAGTTGAAGTGATAGAGCCAAAGCGCGACGATGTGCGAGTGCCTTCATTACTGAAGAATCCCGCTATTTTAAAGCCTTTTGAATCTATAATTAACATGTATGGGCATCCGTTATACAAGGATATAGACCCAACACTGATTACCGCTATAATATTTCCTATTCTGTTTGGGCTGATGTTCCCTGATATGGGTCATGGTCTGATTATACTTTTACTTGGGCTGGCAGTGATGTTTGTATTTAAGGGCCTGGACAAGGAAATAAGAAGCGCGGGTATAATTATAGTCTTATGCGGACTTTGTGCGGTAATTGCCGGTGCGCTATTCGGCGAATTCTTTGGATTCAGTCATTATGCGTCTGAGTTGACTCATGATTCCATGGGTATGCACATACCGAACTGGCTTCTCTTCGACCCCTTGTGGTTCGAGCCCATCCCGAATGTAGAGTTCATGTTCATTGTGGTTATGCTGATAGGCACATTCCACATGGGACTTGGCTTGTTCCTCGGTGTAGCAAATAATATGTCGGAAAGAGACTACTTTGAGGTAATAAGGGGCTTTGTAAAGCTCTGGTGTTTGTTCGGAGCTCTTTATTTCTTGCTTCTTCTATTCGGGTTTCATTTCACAGAGCTGCAAGACAACAATACCCCGCTACTACTAAGAAATATGGTTATTTTCTTGCTGCTACCTGTACTTTCGCTCTTCGTCCTCAAGATAATTACAGAGTTGAGGCATAAGGTCGGCGGAGGAGAACATAGCAATGGCGAAAAAAGAGGAGTAATGGATTATCTTATCATTCTTATTGACGGTGTGATAGACGCCGTGCTGGAGAATTTCTTCCGATTCCTTGCTAATATCGTATCATATGGTAGGATTCTCGCTTTAGCGTTATGTCATGCAGCGTTAATCGAAGTGTTCCTTCTTTTGACTTTCATGTGTTTTGGTATACATATAGCTATAGCAACTGTGGTGTTCTTAGCCGGGACTGTGGTTGTAATAATCCTTGAAGCGATAATGGCTGGTATCCATACTATCAGGCTGCATTTCTACGAGTGGTTCACGAAATTCTATGAGGGTGGCGGTGTTGAATTCGCGCCGTTTAAGTTACGGTGAGTCTGTATATACAATAACAGTCAAAAAATCTTCTTCACCCTACGGAAGAAACGGATAGCGGGAATAACAATCGTAAATAGAGGTAAGCTGAGCACTATTTCTATATCGGCATCCATCTGTTCCTTCTCAAATGAAGGTACAATTTCGAGTCTGGTTACAGGCACAAAAGCATTCGCTATACCGCTGCCCGCATACAAAAAGCCAGTCAGCACGCCTGTTTGGTACGGGTCTGATAGCCCTACCTTCACCCTGCCCTCTAAACGCTTCATGGATATATTTTTGGTGAGCGCCACAGCAAAATCCTTACCCGCATCATACAGTTCATTTGCGTTTACTACGAGTTTCTCCCAATCGGTGGGCTTCTCCTCTTTTTTTGTAAGGTCCTTTTTGATAATGGTACCGCTCAAGACCCGTAATTGAAACTCCCGCTTTTCAGAGCTAAAGCCCAGACGTCCAGATGCCATGCCCCTTAAGAAAACAAAGGACATCCGTACCTCTGCTAAATGTCCTTCCTTGAATAGCCGAAGCGAAATGTCAACGGGTATTAGGAGCGTGGCAGCTATTAAGACCAATATAAACGCTAAAACAACCGCAAGAATCAGCAGCATCTCCATTGTACTTTACGTTTTTTAAAATTAATCGAATCCGCATTATCACCTAAAAATAAACAAAGAGGAGAGCTTATCTAAAAACTCTCCATACTGGCGTTCTACAAGTATTATGATTTTTCTTCGGTTTTCCTGCCCTCTTTCATATCTTTGATTTTTTCCATCACCATCGGCAATGCTTCTCCAACGATTTTATCCAATGTGCCAGACGGTTTTAGCGAGGCCACCCTCAACCCCTCTGGGCCTGGTATGCCCTTGAATACCGCTACGAGTGCTACAGGCCTCATTCCACCACCACCTCCGACACCATATCCTTGTCCGCCCTTCGTATCCTCCTTGCCACCGCCGCCGCCACCACCGGCGCCAAAACCAATCTCAAAGATGGGAATCAAGGTCTTATCCTCCAGCTCTATGGGCTTGCCAATTGCGATGTCCACGGTGATCATCTTCCGCAATTCTTCCCACATGTCTTTTATAACTACACTTGGCTCTTCATCCATTTTTTTCACCTATTTGTACTTTTCCATAGAAAG
>JAPWVK010000035.1 GCA_029241965.1 Candidatus Methanophagales archaeon | reverse complement strand
TATGACACCTACACATATATAAACTTCACCGTTGAAAAATATCGCAAATAATGAGTCTAATAGCACCAATATTGTATAAGAATGGATTTTTAGCGCGCATTCGATGATGTGTAGGTGGCACATCTAATTCTGTTCAGGTACATAAAGAATGTTTATGTCGAATATTGGCTTAGCGATATGTGCTTTAGTATCGAATTCGACAAGTTAAATGGAGAAGGCCATATTTATGTAGCATATATACTCAGTCCCACTGTTAGCCGTACACGTGAGGAAGTTCTACAGATAACAGGGGACGAAGTATGTCCAGGTGACTATGAACATATTATCTATAGACAAAGATGTGGATATTGGGGAGTGACTTTCTGTAGTGGTCATATGGACCATCTTTTTAAAGAGGGCTATGACTATAAATATAGTAAATACGAACCGTACGAGGTTAGACTTTATCGCTTTGATGGTAAGGTAGACAGTTATGGAGATATGGCATCAGGTAGTTTTACGCTGCTTGAAAGTGTAAAATTCGGACCCCTTGAAACCCAACCAACACCGACATCTGAGCCAACAACACCAAAGTCTACATTTAAATCGTCACGAACGTCAGAGCTAACGGAGGAACCAACACCGATAGATGAGCCGACAGCGTCACAAACGCCAATCACAATTTCAACGTCCAAGACAACACGCGGGCCGTGGAACGAAGAAGACACAATAGAGTATCTTGCGTACGTTGACCAATTGACTACAGAAGTAGAAACACTTGTGAAGGCGCAAAATCTCGATGTGATATGTACGAAGAAAGCTCGCTGGGAGTCGGAAGGACGTGGGTGGTCTGATAAGATGTACGAGAAAGATTTCGACAACGCCGTTCCACAAAAGATTTGGAATGTTGAGGGTTTCGCTTGGACTCTTGTCAGCGATTGCAAGGATGCTTGTGAGTGGTGGAGGAAGGGCGATTCGTTTATGGCTAAGAATTCATTGATGGCGGCACAACAGGACTTGGACTTTCTGAGGGAAGAGCGGTCTCAGAAACCGTTGCCAAGACAGGCGTCCAAGCATTTGCCAAAACAAACACCCACGCATACTACACCAGGTTTTGGAGTGATTACAGCAATTGCGGGCATAATGGTTGTTGCATACATAGCGCTAAAAAGAAGATTAAATAAATTCTAATTATAATGTGACAAATGTCAAGATATGATGAAACACAAGTTACAGGCTCCGTACTTAAATAGGGGGATGTAACGTAAAATGAGAGTGTTATGTCTACACAAGATATTGAAAAAGGAAAAAATGCTCTTACAGCATTTGTAGGTCACATTATAGAGAGCACACACGAAATAGTTGCGGAATGGACACACAACAGCCTTGAAAATCTTGATACCCTATTTCTGAGGCGGGCACATGAACAGTTATTTCAAGCAGGGTCACAATTTTGGGAGATACTGCAAAACTATTCTTTGTTTTCAATCGAAGAATTGGGGAAGATTTTAACTACATATAAAGGGGATTTAACGCCCATATATCGCCAAAATCAATGGGACAACTTTAACGCAGTAGATGCAAAGTTTTATATCGAATTATCAGAAGGAAGAGCAGGAGAGTGCGGAGTTAGATTTTACAATGCTCTTCTTGAATGTGATAGACGGCATGAGCATTTAGGTGGAGGGAAGGGGTGGAAATTGTATTTAGCCTTATTACGGGACACAGCTATGCTAAGGGTAAAGTACGATTCGTGCTTCTTAACGTTTCTTGAAAGTAAAATTTCAAAATCGTTCGGCGTCCCATTAGAGTCCGTGGACGAAGAGTACATAAGGAGGATGGGAAAAGAGGAATGGCTGCGGTTTTTGGAATCATGTCCCTGGAATGATATATGTGAAGTCGGAGAAAACATGTTTAAGTATATACTTTCTGATCTTGAAGACTTGCATTCAGATACCCAAGAATTATTCATAAAGATTGATAGCACAAATAAACGATTCCTATTTCGTACAAAGGCATATAAGTTGTTAGATCCGCATATAGACTATCAAAAACCTGATGAAATCGAGGATCAGACAGCAATAAAGGTCTTAAAGATTATAAAAGGAGAACACAGTTTGAGAGAGGTGAATACTGCGATATATGCTTATTGTTCTGATGCTATAGGGAAGTTAGGTTTTTGTAACAACCAGGATAAGTGCAATGAATGCGAATACCATGGAGAATGTCCCCAGAATGGGTTTAGAATAGGCAGTGAGAGTAGTGCTGTAAATGTGATATATGAAGAGAATATTGGTTATATTGAGCATGATGAAAACCGAGAAAACCTAACCAAAAAGGATTTTGAGAGTTATACTAAAACGTTCAACACAAATTTTGAAGGGAACTTTATTGACGCTCTCAACTCATGTCTTGAAGGTAATTTGAAACATATATTTTTAAAAATAGCAACAGAGATGGATTTTAATTCTTATGGACTAAAAAATGTTGAGTCCAATAAAATACTAAAGCATAGACGTTGGGGTTCCTGGGGAAGGTGTGGGATTGAATGTTCTTTCATGCCAAAAAAAGATTATCACCAATGGTTCTTTTATGGCATTTATTTTGACAGTAACGATCATAAAATTCCGTTTAAAATAGATAGAGTACCAGAATTAGCGTTTTTCTTTGATATTGGTTATAATCTCATCAAAAAGTCGGATTTAGAGAAGATAAGGGCAAATTTAAAGAATAAAGTGAATTTGTTAGAAGCCCTAAAAAGATTATCGCAAAAAGGTTTTGAAGATAATCTCACTTCTAACCTAACACCAAGTAAGTGGAGATTACTCTGTAAACGTATTCCTTTAACAGAAATTGATGATTTTTCATATGAACGAATTAAAGAAATGTTTGAAGAAATAATGGAGCAGTTAACCAATGAAACGGATTTTAAAGATGAATTAATGTAGAATGTCACAATCGCACATAATAACTGTCTATGCGCTGTGAACTTCTACCTTCGCCCCTCGTTGCCTTCGGCAACGTCGTATATGCAAGAAATGTATGGCTGAATGGAATCACGTAATATGAATGTGGTAGGACACCATGAATAAGACAGACAAAATATTCGAAATTTTGGATGAAATAATAGTGGATTTTATAGGAAAAGAACACGCAGAAAGACGCCTTACTGCAACATATTTTGAGTTTTGGACAACGCTAAAAGAGCAGGTAGGGACAGCATCAGGTTTCACAGGTTTATCAGAATATTTGTTTTTCTGGTACATACTGAAATATATTGAAAATGAGCTAAATTTAGAATTTCATCCGCATAAAGAAACACCAGATACATTTTCATTTCGCTCTAAAGAGGTTGCAATGACACATGATATTGAGATTTCAAAGTTTATTGACGTGAAAAATCAAAAGACCGATATTGCAATATTCACAATTGTCAATAATGACTATAAACTGATTGCCGCATTTCAACTAAAGATATACATATCATCACCCTATGTACTTCAAAATGATTTATTGAAATTGGAAGATTTGGGAGAAAAAACATCTGCACTATTGTTTGAAATTCTTTTTAAAAAACCAACAAAAGCAGGTAAAAAGCAACTGCTTGAGTTCTGCAATAAAGGAAAATATAGAGGAAGAGCATTTGTAATTTCGAAATATGACTTGGGATGCAACATTAACCTTAATGATGCAATAGATATGACAATCAAAATAATAGAAGATGTAATTGGTGAGGAAAAGAAGACAAAGTCAAAACGTGGGCGATTAGTCTATAGAGAATTTTGAAAAACTCCCCCCCCCCTAAAGAAAATAATTAAGGGATTACATAATCGGCGGAAGATGATGAAATAAATCATGGGAAAAAAGATGCGCAAATTGCTATCTAAAACGCTAAAAAAGTAAAGTTTATATGTTGTTATTGATATAGAGATA
>JAPWVK010000034.1 GCA_029241965.1 Candidatus Methanophagales archaeon | reverse complement strand
TCAGGCGGTTTATCCAGAATTTGCTTCAACCATTCTTCAAGGCTTGGAAAATACCTGCATTTTCATAGTGGATGCCAAGAGGTTAATTGGACAAAAACGGGAGACCTGAGTGTAGGATGAGTGGAACCTATCCTCTTTGAATTGATATTGTGGCTTCAGAATGTAAAAAAGTCCGATTCTTGTTCGATATTTGGCGAAAATCAGCAGTGTATAGAAGGAGGTGATTGGCTATAGCCTAAATCATCAGTTTTAATTGGGCATTCAAATTACTTTTTGCCTGCTGCGTGGAATAAAAGTGTTAGCTACTGATAGTACATAACGTATAACTTCTATCTATTTAGGACGCAGATTCACATGGATTTACACAGATTTGATTTCTTCTGCGTTAATCTGCGTTAATCTGTGTCAATAATTAAGTTTAGTTGAATATTATGCGTTTTTGTCCCCTGCTAACCCAAAATTCTTGTGCTAATCTCGTGGAATCTCGTGGTTTTACCCCTGCTATACAACTTCCTTCAGTCTATCCAATTCATAATGCACCACGGAGATGCACTGCGATGCGAGATAAGAGGTAGCGCCAAGCGATATTTTTTCGTGTTCAAATTGTTCAACGAACTTCTCTTCTTCTATCGGCAGTCCTATGTGGTCCCCAAGGACGAATACAGAATCCTCTTTTAGGTTTACACGCGCTATATCTGTGCCTTTCTCTTGTAAAATATAAAAGCAGTTTCCCTCTGACGCCAACTCCGCAACTAACTGTTGAAAACTGAGTTTGCGTATTGTTATCCCTGGATTCCGCCGCGTTGATGCCAACGTTTTCTTTATCCATGCCGCTATGTTTCTTTCATCTGGCGATACACCCCTCAACCGGTTTCCGTAAAAGGAGATAACAACCGGCGGACTGCCGCAGGCAACTACATGGATGCAGGTATCGCGTCTCAAATCATGACTTAGCCATAGTGCGTTGCCGATACATCGTGCCACGAGGTCCATTCTACCGCCACTGCCCGGTAGGTCGTTCAAAGAGAAGTCAGGACTTGTAACTGCTTTACTCGCATATAGGATAAATTGTTTCATTCTTCTGTCTATCAGTTTGAAAGTTGTTTAGGTCATTTATAACATCATACTTAGTGATTTGTGTATTTGGAGCGGACGTTCACCAATGCAAAATTGAAAGAAAAATAAAGACAATTAGAGCGTAAAGTCAAAAAAGAAGCAAAAATGTTTGTATCAAAAGCTATTGTGGAACGGCTTTTGGAACATCTAACGCTACATCCGCGGGCGCACATTTTTGTTTTTCTCCCCCTATTCTACAAGTTCCTCTACATATTTCTCTCTCTTAGACCAGGGCAGCGGTTTTATTCCGTACTGCTGCAAAGCACTTTCAATATCAGGACTCACCGTCTGTTCACTATCATTCAAAACCCCATAGGCAGTAGATTCCACAGGTCTAACATCTTTTGTATCTGTCCATAAAAAGATTAGAATACTTATACTCTGACGGACTGGCCGATTTATGGCTTTAATAACTCTTTCAGGTCGTTTTTGAGATTCAGGGATCACGAAATCAAAAGACTGGTCAAAACCACTTTTTCCAGTGAACTTCACCGAAGGTGTAAAGCGTATTTGGTGAGAGCGGAGATAGTTTTCTACATCTTCTTTGAAAATACTTGCCACTATTGGTTTAGCCATTACGAACAGATCGTTTACGGCAAGCATTGCTTGAATTATATTGTGTTTCTTTTTAGGGAAATTTTCAGTTCTTGCCTCTACAATAATCTCTTCATCTTGAAGACGGACACCAAAACCATTTAGTATTGACTGTAGCAACCGCATTCTTTTCTCTGTGCCAATATCAAAACCACTCAGTTCAAGGTCTCTAATTGTATATCCATCATCTGTAAGAATGAGTGTATCTCCAGTCCTTTTTACATATATCTGTATATGGTCATTGTGTCGGTCGAGGAAGGGTGTGGTGATCTCACAAACGCCTTCTATATCTTTCACACTGATTTTCTGCTTGAACCATTCCATATATGTATTAACCAGATCCTGACATTCGTTAAAACTCATTCCATGTTGGCCTCCAGTATATTTTAGGTGGTACAATAACATTACAATATCGGAAAAAATCCTGTAAAGTTGTATATAAATTGGTTGTGTCAAGAAAATCATCGTTAGGAGCTGGAATTGCCCATTTATCCATAAAACCCTCTACATATAAATGCAAATGTGGACAATCTATTGTCTGTCCATTGTAGGGTGTAAGATATGGAAGCGGAGCATTTACAACTTCGGGATTGGTGTGTGGCGGTCCATCAACATCAAGACGGATAAGAATAATTATCGTTTGGTAACGCTCTTGATAAGTGCATTTTTTAAGCCTGATTCTTCCTCTGTTAATATCTATCAAGAAATTTTCATGCTCATCCTGAGAAATAATGGGGATATTTAAAAAATCTCCTGGAAACGGAAAATCATAACAGTCATCACTATTTTTTATCTTTGGGATATTAATAAGAGCCTCTGCTTCACTTTGTGTTAGCATTTTTAGTTTCCGCCTCCTTCATTTAATAAATCCGTTGAGTTATGTATAGTCATTACCTTTACATAATGCTCCACATGCCAATCAAAATGCACGTAAGAATCTGCTTCAAATCGTCTCAAGAAGTCCATTACAAATGCAAATGCTTCTTTGTATCTGTAACTTCTCAGGAGTGGGACGGTTTTATTGCCTACGTATGAGACCACGGAGCCTAATTTTAAGTCTTCATGTATGTGATTTTTGAATTTATGCTCTATTTCTTGGCGGGTTGAATCAGGGTGATAAAAGGTTTTTATCGTTGTTAGTTCTTTGGCGAACAATGTCTGTTGATGGTTATTGCCTGTTAATTCCTTCTGCATTGCGATTTTTCTTAGATTCGTGGCCATCTGTTCTATTTAAACCACCATTTCATATAACATTCCGAGCGTATCTGAAGTCCTGCCATCTGGCAGGATTTGAGTGAAGTGCCGAAGGCACGGAGCCTGATACGCCCGGCTATCTGACGAACTCCCAAAAATATCATTTGACCCCAATATCCGGTATATTTTCATCAACTTCACTATCTATCAGGCTACGCTGTTTTTTTAATTATAGACCTCATTTCCTTTGCAGGCTTTAGGCAATACTCTTCAAAGTCCCTTTTATTAATATCATCAACATCCTTCACATGTGGAAACAACAACTTTAAATATCCATCGCATAATTTTATAATAGGATTTTTATCTCTTGTATCTGCATCTTTAGGAATGTCCAAAAGCTGAGTTGTAACACTCGAAAAATCCGGGACTGTCCTGAGTGTGTGCAAAATTTCTGAAAAATACTCCACGTTTAAAGCATATCCTTTTATTATAACCCACATTCCGCACATTCTGAATAAAACAACCTACATATTTAAATTTGTGGGAAACGCCGAGTGAGTATCCGATATTTTTAAATAGGTACTTCTTCTTATCGGGGCAGGGGAGTCTCAATGTAGCCAAATACGCACGCAGACGCAGGAGAGACCGCAAGTTTAGCCTAATATAGCATTAAATGCATGGGCCATCTTGGTTTAGTAGCCCTTGTTTGTAGAGTGATTTATTTAGCTGTCGAGAGAGACCTAATCGTGGGCGTGTATCCACGCCAGAAGGTGACCTGCGGAGAGGCTGGTGTTGCCATGGTTCTGAACGCCCTAGGATGTGATGCCCGACCACTGTATCTATTTCCCGAGTTCATGGCGACAACGCCAGTGGAGTTATTGATAAGGGGTGGGCTAAAGGCGGACGATTTCAATGATGATGTCTTGGGACGGACTTTAGATAAGTTATGCGAGAATGGCCCTGAGAGTGCATTCATGCGGATTACAGCCAATGCTTATAATGAGTG
>JAPWVK010000033.1 GCA_029241965.1 Candidatus Methanophagales archaeon | reverse complement strand
TTCCGCATGTTAGAGTATGCCTACGATCTGAAATCTTTCCAATTATTAGAGGGCATGTGCACCGTTGACACTTTAGATGACCTTTTCGAGAACCTTGCCGCGATATTAGCAAAAAGGGTGCTGGACCGTGCACGTAAGGGGTTTTATTGTGACTATATAATAGATGAAGACGCGTTACCATACCTCCGTGGCCAAATAAAGGTGATGCCGTCCTTACGTGCTGCAATGCGGGGATCCACACGGTTAGAATGTGAATATGAGGAACACACGCCAAATGTGGATGACAACCGTATTCTTGCGTGGACACTTTATCAACTGCCTCGATTTCGTCTTAAAAGGGTGGACGTGCAACACCAGGTTCGTCATGCCTACCGCGCACTCGCAAGTACCGTGGATGTTAAGAGTCTGGAACCACGAGTCTGTATAAATCGTTTCTATCACCGTTTGAATGATGACTATCGGCCTATGCACTGCTTGTGCCGGTTCTTTCTGGAACACTGTGGACCAGGCATAGAAGTAGGGGAACATGAATTCATCCCCTTTGTTCTCAATATGCCAGACCTGTTTGAATCCTTTGTAGCAAAATGGCTTCAAGCAAATTTACCGACCGGTATACGGCTTGAAACGCAATATAAAACAGATTTGGATGAGTTTGGCATGTTTGTTTTCATAATTGACCTTGTCTTAATTGATGCTGTATCAGATACTGTGTTGGCTGTGTTAGACACGAAGTACAAAAGAAAAGAGCATCCAGAAGGGGCCGACATTCAGCAGATAGTCGCGTATGCGGTAAGCAGGAACACACAGAAAGCAGTCCTTATTTATCCCTCTACGACTACACAAGCAGTTAATCTGAATGTTGGCGAAGTAAATGTACGCAGTCTTATATTCGATATTGGTGTCGACCATGATCTGGCAGGGCAGTTATTCTTGGAGGAACTAAGGGGGTTAGTGAAGCCGTAGAACTTTTTAAATATATTGGCGTGTATGACCGCATTTTTACAGGTTAAGCGTTTCAAGAAAAAACCAATATCAGCATAAATTATTTATACACTAAAACTTAGTATCATAGTGAGGTGTGGCCATGAGACTCGACAAGCTGACTTTAAAAGCGCAAGAAGCGCTGCAAGAAGCAAAAAACATCGCCGACAAGTACAGTCATCAACAAATGGATGTGGAGCACCTATTGTTAGCACTTGTCGAGCAACCCGAAGGCATAGTAGTCCCGATACTGCAAAAAATAGGTGTTGATATTGACCAGCTCAAAACGCGTCTCGCAGAGCATTTGAACTCATTACCCCAAGTATATGGCGGCGGTGGAATCGAGCAGATACACATAACGCCAAGGTTGAATAAAACGCTGGAGACCGCATGGCAAGAAGCACAAGCCATTAAGGATGAGTATCTAAGCACCGAGCATATACTGCTTGCGATTGCTGCCGAAGATGACCCGTCATCGCCACAAATCCTTAAAGGCATGGGTGTGACAAAAGACAGAATATACGAGGCTCTGATGGGAATTCGTGGCGGGCAGCGGGTAGTGGATCAAAGCCCGGAGGAGAAATATCAGGCTCTGGAACGCTACACACGCGATTTGACCGAGCTTGCTCGTAGCGGTAAGCTCGACCCGGTAATAGGCAGAAACGAAGAAATCCGCAGGGTTATTCAAGTCCTTTCGCGAAGAACGAAGAACAACCCAGTGCTTATAGGCGATGCCGGCGTGGGGAAGACCGCGATAGTTGAGGGTTTGGCGCAGCGAATAATAAACGGTGACGTTCCCGAGACGTTGAAAGATAAACGAGTAGCAGCGCTGGACATGGGTGCGTTAATCGCTGGCACGAAATTTCGGGGTGAGTTTGAAGACCGACTCAAAGCGGTGCTGAAAGAGATAACCGAAGCTGCGGGTCAGATTATACTTTTTATTGACGAATTACATACCGTTGTCGGTGCGGGTGCGGCAGAGGGTGCAGTAGATGCCTCAAACCTGTTAAAACCTGCACTTGCTCGTGGCGAACTCAGATGCGTGGGTGCGACTACAACAGACGAATACCGTAAGTACATCGAGAAGGATGCAGCTCTGGAACGTAGATTCCAACCGATTTTAGTACGTGAACCGACGGTAGAGGATACGATTTCTATTCTGCGTGGTTTAAAGGAGCGATATGAACTGCATCACGGTGTAATAATCCACGATTCCGCATTGATTGCCGCGGCGGAACTCGCCGACCGATACATTACCGACCGATTCTTGCCTGACAAAGCCATTGACGTGATAGACGAAGCTGCAGCCAAGTTGAGAACGGAAATAGACAGTATGCCGACTGAGATAGACGAGGTTGACCGAAAGGTTATGCAACTGGAGATCGAGGAGCAGGCGTTGAAACGAGAAAAGGATAAAGCATCGAAGGAACGGCTGGAAAAGCTGCGTGAGGAACTGGCTGCACTAAAGGAAAAGAGCGACCAGTTCAAAGCGATATGGCAAAACGAAAAAGAGATCATACAGCAGATAAGAGAAATAAAAGCAAAGATAGACGAGTTGAAGATAGAAGAAGAGCAGGCTGAACGCAGTGGCGATTTGGAACGTGTGGCGAAGATACGGTATGGCACGCTTGTAGAACTGCAAAATGAATTGGGTGCGCAGAAAGAAAGGCTGCAAGAGATACAGAAAGACCAGCAGATGCTAAAAGAAGAGGTAGATGAGGAAGACGTTGCAGAGGTGATTGCGAAATGGTCCGGGGTACCGGTCTCGAAGATGCTGGAAGGTGAGACGGAAAAACTCGTTCACATGGAAGAGCGGTTGAAACAGCGAGTTGTGGGACAGGATGAAGCGATAACGTTAGTTTCCAATGCGATTAGAAGGGCTAGGGCTGGGCTCAGCGACCCGGACAGACCCATCGGCTCGTTTATATTCATGGGGCCAACGGGTGTCGGGAAGACCGAACTGGTAAAGGCAGTTGCGGAATTCCTATTCGATGACGAACGTGCGATGGTGCGGATGGATATGTCGGAGTTCATGGAGCGGCACTCGATTGCAAGGCTCATCGGTGCGCCACCGGGATACGTGGGCTATGAAGAGGGCGGATTTTTAACCGAAGCCGTTAGACGAAGACCATACAGCGTAGTCCTGTTTGATGAAATAGAGAAGGCGCACAGCGATGTCTTCAACCTGCTACTTCAGATATTAGACGATGGGCGGCTCACTGATGGTCATGGCAGAACAGTGAACTTCAAGAATACCGTGATTATTATGACTTCCAACGTTGCGAGTCTTCTGATGGAACAGGAACTGAGCGGAAAGGAGTTGCGAGATAAGGTAATGGAAGCGTTGAAGCTGCAGTTCCGTCCGGAATTCCTGAATCGTATTGACGAGATTATTATATTCAATCCGTTGGGCATGGATGCGATTAAGCGGATAGCTGAGATACAGATGCGGTATCTGCATGATAGACTTGCGGAACGTAAAATTTCGATTTCGGTTAGCGATAGCGTAAAGGAATTGATAGCAAGTAAAGGCTACGACCCGGTATTCGGGGCAAGGCCGATAAAACGAACGATTCAACGTATGATTGAAGACCCGTTGTCACGGCAGATTCTGAGTGGTGAGTTCGGAGTGGGTGATACGGTTAGGATGGATGTTTCGGATGGTAAGGTTGTGTTTTCACGGGGGTAGGTTCTGGTATTCTTAAGGTGGAAATCAGGAATAAAAAAATGGGACATCGGAAAAAAACCGAAAATCAGTTTATAGAGAATTTTGATTAACTCCTTTTTAAAGAATCCACTAAGACTTATTGCTCATATTTTCGATTTTTGGTATCTTTTTCGGGTTTTAACTCCACTTAACAGTTCATTTTCTCATTTTTTGTCGATAGCTACCGCTATCC
>JAPWVK010000032.1 GCA_029241965.1 Candidatus Methanophagales archaeon | reverse complement strand
TAGCTATCGACAAAAAATGAGAAAAATGAGAAAATGAACTGTTAAGTGGAGTTAAAACCCGAAAAAGATACCAAAAATCGAAAATATGAGCAATAAGTCTTAGTGGATTCTTTAAAAAGGAGTTAATCAAAATTCTCTTAACTCTTTTGCCTTTTTCCTCTTTTCAACGATTAATATCTTCTTCATCTCGGGCACCTAATCATAACAGATCAAGTGTCCTTAATTTATATCAAGGTCAACCACTAAGGATCAACGAAGCGACAAGATAGATAAAAGCCACGTAATTAATTTCTCGTCTCTTCAGGTTGGCGAAACCACAACCTAAGCCTGTTTTTAATGCAAGGATTGCTATACCTACAAGCACACCCAATACCATGACGTTATTTATCTCTGCCATCCCCCACTTCTCCTTTTGTTCACTGTTATTTCTCGCCCAGCCTATAGCCCAAAATATCAAGTAGCCAGCTTCCGTCCTTAAGTTTCTTCTCTGCCTCAGTTATCTCTATTCTTCGCTGGAATAAAGGGCCGTCAAGTACAAACGTGTGGTATTCGCCATGCTCGCCGCAGGGATGAATATCCTTCGGCAGGTCATTGATGAATTGCATGTTTATCTCTCTACCCAACCAATCTTCACCGAACAAATCCGCTTTAACCTTTATGACTATCGCTTTGAACCCCGTGTTCACAAATGCCTTCAGGATTTCTATCGGCTCGATACCCCATAACGGTTCTATTGACGCCACTTCCGCTTCTGAACAAACCCTGTCCACCCATTCCTTATGTTCAGGCAGGTCTATATCGCCAAATATACCGCCTTCTACGCCTTCCTTCTTCAATCCGGCCGCCGCTTCCTTAAATTTAGCCTCGTAGCTTTCCCATGTGCTCTTAACTTGGATTATGGGTATTCCTATTGCCTCTGCCTGTAAGACTAACAAATCAGAGCTTATGCCATGAGCTCGTGACCTCGTCCCATCCTCGGATATAAAATTCAGCAGGTAAGAAACGTCAAAGCCCTCTGACAGTGCCTTATAACACGCAAGGCAGCTTTCCTTTCCGCCGCTCCAGGAAGAGAATACTTTCATATCCTTCATTTTCATGCCTGTGATTTTTGAGTGCTGAATTCATAAATAGCTTTGCTTTTGGGTAATATGTGTTACCCTATTTGCAATTTTTAGAGGTTGCCGCGATTTTTCGATTGCATTTTTTTTTTGAGCGGTCTCACTTCTCAACTTCTCCGTTTTTTGTGTGGTGGGAATGAGATTATTTCGCGAACAGAATGGTCGCACCTAATGTTCTCGATAAAAAGAAAAGCAGCAGAAAATCTTTTATAATCCTGTGATAAAAAGGTAGTTTAAGTCAGAGGCGGTCCCTCCATTGATTTTTACCATAAATAGTCGCTTCTTTTGGAGTTTAAAACCCTATTTGTCTTTCTTTTCCCATTGTTTTTGGATTGTTGGATAGCCTCTTAAGCAGGGGGTAGGTGACTTAGTAGTTTGGTTTTTTTGGATTATCTAACGGGCTAACCCGCTGATGTTCTAACCCGCTAAACTATGCCCATATATGCACACTTACCCAGGCGATAACCACGTGAATATCCACAAAAATAATAATTATCTGTCTCATATGTTATTAGACATGGAACTAAAACAGACAGCACCGGAAGACTGCATCGGCGACTTCACTTACAACTTCTTATGGCAGCACAAGGGAGCTAAACTCAACCCTACCGGAGTAATCCCTTCGCAATCCTGCACGAGTTACTCGTATGAAGATGTGGTCGCAGCGTTGAAAAGCGGTGAAGACGTGCATATTCGGGGCGATGTTGGCACGAGGCTTGCTTCGAGTTTAGGCGTTGACCTCGTTTATTTCGGTGGAAATGGGAAAGAGCTACCAGACGTAGGGTCTATTTTTGTGGACGGAAATGTAGATTCTCATCTCGGAATAAGCATGCTTTCAGGTGCTGTTTACGTTAAGGGCGAAGTAAAAGAACCGCTTGGTAATGTGGTGCAAGTAAAATCCGACAGGGAGGGTCATAAAAAATTCGTTTCGATAACCTGGCTATTGCACCATCCAGAAGAGAGAGATAGCATACTCGAGCCCAACGAATTCAAAGAAAGCGAATTAGTTCTTACAGATCGCGTTTTGAGACACACGCTTGCGGCACGTTGTATTAGCGAGACGAAGGTGCGTGTGAAAGGCGATGTTGGAATAAGCGTGGGCATATTGATGCGAAAAGGGCGCGTATTAGTAGAGGGAAATGCGGGTATGAACGCTGCCGCTCTGCTTAATGGTGGCTCAGTTGTAATATTGGGTAGTGCCGCGGAATTCTTAGCGGTGGAGATGAGAAAAGGGATTGTGTTCGTGAAAGGCGAATGCAAAGGTTATGTAGGTGCTAAAATGACGGGCGGACGGTTCATTTGCAGAAGGACGAACCCGCTTCCGCCTGTTACGGAGAAGGTACTGGAAAAGGAGGATATGGAGCTGCTATCGAGATTTGGCGTCTCGGGAATGCTTACGATGAATTATGGACGGTATGAAGTATAAATGATATATGAATTACTCCTCAAGCACGAACTTAAAAGTAAGTATCATTACCGCAGTTATCATAAATAGGAAGGCAATTAGCAGTTTCAATTCAGGCAGCACTTCTGTTATGCCAGACCCACTGATGATCTTCTCTGTCGCGGACACCGCGGGCATAAGCACGGGAATACAAACAGGAATAAGCAGAAACGAGAGTAGCAATGTTTTGCCTTCTGAGAACATCACGAGTCCTGATACAAAAGAGCCGGCAAACGCGAGTCCAACCACACCTAATAGGCATACGAGCAAAAGAGCCGGAAATCTCGCGCCTAAGTCGAGGTTTAAAAAGATAATTGAGAAAGGTATTAAGACGCATTCCACGACGAAAAGCAGGGCTGTACCGTAAATGATTTTACCCGTGAGGATTGCCAAGGGAGAACACGGCAGTGTCTTCAACCCGCCCAGCGTGCCTTTATCCGCTTCGCGTGCAAACGAGGTGGTAAACGTAAGAATACTGGCAAAGAAGGTGATTATCCAGAGTGCCGCAGCACCCACTTCCGGGCTTGTGCCTATCGCACCACCGCTCCATGCGAAGCTGCAGATTAGTATGGAACCGACCGAGAAAGTAAGAATTGATAGTATCTCATAAGACCGTCTGAACTCGGTCCTCAGGTCTTTTTCCGCTATCCTCAATGCTGCGCTTGGAAAATCCCAAATTCCTGTACATGCCAATACTGCCAAACAAATCCCTAATTCCTGTACTAACAATTTAGCTCACTTTCCCCTTGTTTTAATAATAAAATATGCTACTCAAGATAAATAATATTTGTTGGACTTAGGTAAGTCTTTTTCTTTCTCGAAGATCCAGGGTAGTTTCCTGTATCCGCTAAACCCAATATCATCATCTCTATCTCTATTTAAATCTAACGTTACGATGTAACACCACTAAATATCCGTGTATTTTTCACAGAAACTACCTACAATAGTCCTTTTCTCATTTTAATAGCGAATTCGCGCACTTTTTCATGGTATATACACTATAAAAAAACCACGCTCGCGGGGTATCAATTAATATCCCCACCCAACTATATATCTAACTAATGCAGCCAGGCATATTCACACCCGGAACCTGCCTCTTCCTCGTTCTCCTCTGTAGTCTTACTACTACGGTCCCACTTACGGTCAAACACAAAATCGAGGACAATCTCAACTGGGCTGCCTTTCGCCTTGCGGAAAAAGATAACCTCCGCGATGTCGAACTCCAAGAAGTCAACAAGATGCTATCCTGCAAGGACGAGAGTCGCGGCTTCTTTACATACGAGTGTGAACACTGTG
>JAPWVK010000031.1 GCA_029241965.1 Candidatus Methanophagales archaeon | reverse complement strand
TTACGTTGAAAGGCAATAAAACCTATAACTTTAATATCAGAACAGGTTCGTATCCACAGATTATACATGAACCCAGTAAAGAAGCAACAGGCGGAACAATAAACTGCACAGAATTCGTGGATGTAAACGGTAAGAAATATTACGATTGGATCCCTGCGATCCGGATTGACTGATCAAGCAGGGATTTTTTATTTTTTATTTTAAAATTGACACAAAGCACCGCTTATAAACGCAACCAATCCAATAGCAATTGCTATCAACGTTTCTTTTCGCATAAAGTCGTAGTCGGCATATACGTTCCGTAACCCGATACACGTATCCAGAAACAGCGCATCCGCAGCAATAACCGGAACTATGTATGCAAGATTAAAATAGTACGTGGTATTGACCAGGAAAAAAGGAACCACACTTATTACCATTGCAAGCAAATAAGAACCAATCGCGACTATTTTCGCATTCTTCACTCCATATAGCCGTGCGAAACTCTTTACGTCCCTTAGCTCGTCTCCTTTTGCATCCGCTATATCCTTCATCACTTCTCTTCCGAAACCCGCGAGTAGAGCAATGCACGAAAGGATAAGCAACGCCGTACCTACTCTGCCGCTTGCGATTAAGCCGCCATAGATAAAAGGCACGGCCATAGTAAATGCAATATAAAAATTACTTAGCGCAAAGAACTCTTTCATTTTTATGTCGTATAGGATGCCTAATACCGCTAATATAAACGCAAGAAGAAATAATAGGTAATTCTCCAGGAGTACCGTTAAGAGCACTGCAAATACAATACCGAGTGCGGTAGCGACACACGCAACCAGTAACGCAGCCGCTTTTGTTATATCACCTCGTACCAGCGGTCTATCAAGCCGCTGGTTTGCAATGTCAGATTCAAGGTCACAATAATCGTTCAGCGCAAACGTGCCCGCCTGAATGAAAAAAGCGGTAAAGAAGCCAAAAATCGCCGCCTCATATGAACTCCAGCCTTCGACTATTAGCCCTATTAGCACGCCACAGCCATACATCAACCCATGCTCCGCTCTCGTCAATTCCCATATCGTTTTTATCTTTGACCACAGATTCATTTACGGCTCACAATGTTACAAACGAACACGCTAAAAAAGTTTTTCTTTTAGCACATCTTTTCTTTCTACAAAGAAACTTTCATTACAGGTTTTTGCGAGGTTTTATGAGAAACGTTTTCGTCCTGGAGGAACAGACAATAAGCAAAATCGCGGCGGGTGAGGTCGTTGACAGACCTGCATCGGTGGTTAAGGAGTTGATAGAGAATTCCATAGACGCAGGATGCAGGCATTTGGTTGTGGAAGTGGGAGAAGGAGGGCGGGATTATATCAAGGTAACAGATGATGGGTGCGGTATCAGTGAGGACGATGTGGCTGTGGCGTTCGAGAAGCATGCAACGAGTAAAATAAAGAGTATAGAAGATTTGGCATCTTTACACACGCTTGGGTTCCGTGGCGAGGCATTGCCCAGCATAGCAGCCGTATCGAGGGTAGAGATGAGCACAAGACATGAGAGCGAAGATTTTGGTAACTATCTCAGTGTAGAAGCAGGCGAGATAAAAGAGCGAAGGCGGATAACACGCGTGGTTGGCACCACCATAGAAGTCAAGAGCTTGTTTTACAACCTCCCTGCAAGAATCGGTACGATAAAATCGAAATCCACCGAACTGAGGCATATAATGGATGTTTTCATAAATTATGCCGTAATCAACCCGGGGATAAAATTTGAACTCTTCCATGACGATAAGCTAATAGTAGGCACGTCGGGCAATGGAAAAATGCTGGATGCCATCGTTAATGCTTTCGGAAGCTTTGTTGCCAAAGAACTGATCGAATTAAAAGGGCATGATTCCGCCGTTTCTACTCCGCTTTTTGAGATCAATGTCAGCGGCTACATATCAAAGCCCGCTGCATCATACAGTACGAAAAAGCATATATTTACATTTGTTAACGGGCGATTCGTAAAGAGCGAACTCATAAACAAGGCAATAAAGAGAGGCTACATGTCACTTTTACCCAAGCACGCGTATCCGTTCTCGGTTGTTTCTCTCAATATCGAACCAGCGGAAATAAATGTAAATATCCATCCAAAGAAGCACGAGATAAGTTTTTACCACGCGGATGACGTTTTTCGGTTCATTGTCAGCTCAGTGTCCACGACGTTAGGCCATGCTGATTTAATCCCTGAAGTCGTTCAGCGGGAAAAGAGTACAGAAAGAACAGAAGCTGCGGGTGTTGACCTCTTTGTTCCAGTGGGGGAGAAGAAAGTACCGGTAAGCGTACAAGCTGCCATAGGTGCAGATATGAGCAAGGATGACTACAGAGAGCAGCAGGGATGCGGTAGTTTAGACTTACTTCCCGCGCCTTTATATCAAGTCCTCGATAGCTACATCATAGCACAGAGTGAAGGGGATGACGTGATCATGATAGACCAACACGCCGCTGCGGAACGGATAAATTTTGAGAAATTGATCAAGAAATATGGACGGAGGATAGACAAACAGACTCTTTTACGAGCTTACGTGCCGGAACTCAGCCCTCGTCAACTCTATCTGCTACGTGAGAGTGAGCAAGCACTTAGAGCTATGGGGTTTGACATAGAGCGGCTTGGTGATGATGGTTATATTATAAGAGCAATACCTGTTGTCTTTTATCGTACGGTAGGCGAGGAGGAAATAATGATGGTAATAGAGGATTTAGTGGAAGAGTGTGGTAAAAGAGACGATAAAATAAGGGTGCTGTTCGGTACCGCAGCCTGCAAAGCGAGTATAAAAGCGGGCGAGAAATTGTCTTACGAAGGTATGCGGGAGATAGTGGATGGGTTGAGGAATGCAGAGATACCATATACATGCCCGCATGGAAGACCAACGATGATACGGCTGAGTAAGATAGAGATAGAGAAGCGGTTTAAGAGGCGGTAGTGACGGTGTTTGTTTTGCTCTAAAACAATCATACGTGCGACAACCGCTCTGTGCCGAAAAATATAAAAGATATAGCAATAAAACACCGTAGGGTTAATATACTCAATATATCACAGAAGGATCTTGTCATGAATGAATATCTGCTTGGAAATGCTGCGATTGCAAGGGGCATCCTCGAGGCGGGAACGAGAGTTGTTACCGGTTATCCAGGGACGCCAGCATCCGAGATCGTGGAGACCTTAGCGCCTTTCGCCAGTGAGTATGGCATACATGTAGAATGGTCGGTAAACGAGAAGGTAGCTTTAGAAGTCGCTATCGGAGCTTCTTGGACGGGAACGCGGGCGGTTGTCGTCATGAAACACGTGGGCTTGAACGTTGCTGCGGACCCATTTATGACGTTGGCATACACCGGTGTGATAGGTGGGCTTGTGGTGTGTGTAGCAGATGACCCGTTCTGCCACTCATCGCAGAACGAGCAGGACACACGACGGTATGCCCAATTTGCCGGCATACCATGCCTGGACCCTGCAGATCCGCAAGAGGCGAGAGATATGATCCTCTATGCCTTTGAGCTCTCAGAGGAGCTCGAGTTACCGGTCCTTCTCCGGCCTACCACACGAGTCTCACATGCCAGTTCAGATGTAGTAGTAGGCCAAATAAAAGGGGGGAGCACGAATCCCAAATTTACAAAAGATCCCGCCAGATGGCTTGTGTTCCGAGCTTCTTGAGCATGTCACTAAGGTGATGGTGATCGAGGAGCTGGAGCCAGTGTGGAAGAATACGTGGAGCGATTAGCGAGGAAGCACAATCCGGACCTTGAGCTCATTGGCAAAAGGACTGGTCACATTCCGCGTGTGGGTGAACTGGACACCCTTCAAGTAAGGAATGC
>JAPWVK010000030.1 GCA_029241965.1 Candidatus Methanophagales archaeon | reverse complement strand
CGTATTCCTTGAACGCAAGAATCCCGATGCAGATCGTTATAACTCCTGCGATTAGCCCGTATACCACTCCACGCAGGTAAACAAGACCATTAATATACCAAATTACTTTGACTGTAGGATATAATAAACCCAGTAAGATATCTATAACAACCCTAATGAGTTGGAATCTAAGCTCAATCTCACTTAATTATTCCCGAATCAATTTTACACCCATATCGAAAGCTTTAAATGTAGTGTGCAATTTGAACACTACATGGCATTTATTCGCGCCCAGAAGCGCAAGACAAAAAAGGGTGTCAGAACCTACTACTATCTGGTAGAAAACAAGCGGGAAAACGGGAAGGTCAAACAAAAAGTTCTGAAGTACCTTGGAACAAACCCGAACAAAATAAGCGTAGATTTAACAGTAGAGCAATGCACAGCAATTTTGGGAAGCTCTATCCTTTCTACCGCAACAGCCGCGGAACTTAAGAGAAAGTTCCAGGAAATAGGCATCTGTGTTCCGAAGGGGTCCATCGAGAAACTCATTCTGCGTTTCGATGTCCAAAAAAAAACGTGTTCCCTCGTGCTCATGTAACTCCCCACTGGAAAAATACGAACCCGAAGAGAAAGAATGCCCCAAATGCGGTATGCCTTTAAGGGTGAAAAAGACACAGAAACGGCGACTTGTGACTCCCACTAAAGATACGAAGGTGGTGGAAGTAATCAAGCGATGCAACTGCTCAAACGAGACGTTTGTATCCAAAAAGTTACGAAAGCTCACACCTCAAAAATCGCCTTATTCCTTTGACCTCTTAGCACAGATCGGCAGGTTGCGATTTGACGAGCACAGGCAAGTATCCGATATAAGACGCCACTTTTCTAAGAGCGGAATCAATACCCGACACAACTGCGCAGCGTCTGTGCAAGAGATTTTTGAAATATTTCACCGTCGTGCATCTGGAGAGTACCCCACAGATTAAAGAGAAGATAGAACAAAATGGGGGCTACGTGTTGCAAATTGACGGAACGCAGAACCACGGTAGAGGGACAATAATGCTGCTGAAAGACTCCATTTCGGGCATACGACTTTTTTCTGAGAGAGTCGTGTCCGAAAAAGCAGATTATATTAAGCCTATTCTCAAGGACATTCGTGATTTATATGGTCCGCCCCTCGCGGTGATACGTGATATGGGAAAAGGGATTGCAAAAGCCGTGGATAACGTCTTCGAGGGTGCGGTGGTGATAATTTGCCACTTTCATTTCCTGCGTGCATTGGGCAACCGCCTGTTTAAGTATTACCACGATAAATTCAGGAAAAACGTAGATAAAACAGGGGTTAAAGGGAAATTAAAAGAACTCCGCCGAAACGCCAAAACAAGATTGAAAACTGTCAGGGATCCTTTTGCCGCAGAGATCCTGAACGAACTGGTTGGCATTCTGGATGATGTGCTGACCGCTTCAGGAGAAGGACTCGGTTATCCGTTCGATTTGAGCAAACTCCGGTTTTATGAACGGTGCCTGAAAGCAGAAAAGCGTGTTGAAAAACTGGTAGAAAGATGCATAAACGCCTGGAACCGGGTTGCTATTGCGTATGATGTCCTCAATATTTTGAAGAGATTGCATAAATCGAGTTATCGGTTGGCAAAATATGCAGAGATTCTGCAAGAACGGGAGGTTTGGTTTAAGAAGGCAAGGCAGGCTTTGAGATGGAAAAATGGTCCAATTCCGCTTAGTACAAAAGTACGCTGGAGCGATGGAGAACTGAAAGCAGCCAGAAAGGGGATTGATTCCTTTTTAGAAGAAATAAGTTTGAATCGAAAAGAGGAAAAAGTCCTTAAAGGTAAGGGCTCTCATCTTTTGCGCGCTTTCACCACGATTGAGCAGATGTTTACCGAGAACATAGAGAGGTTGTTGGCACCTAACGTTGAGGTTCAAACTCCAAAAGGAAAGAGAGTAATCAAGTTGGAGAGAACAAATAACGGTGTTGAGCAGGATTTTCGCGCTATCCGGAGGCATGGCAGAAGATTGAAGGGAAATAAGGATGTTGAGGATCTTGTTCAAAAAGAGGGGGTTGGACTTTTGCTGCTGTTGAATATGGAAATTGAGGAATATGTTAAAACGGTGTATGGTTCATGGGATGTGATGGGGAAAAGGTTTGCAGAGGTTAAAGAGGAGTCCTTGGCTGCTGCTGATAAGATTTTTGATGGGTCCAACCGTTGATGGTTGTTATAGCATATCTATGACCCCGTGGGGCGACATGTCGGAATGAATTATAGCACGGGAGAAATAGAGAACGAGATACCGGGTGCAGTATGCAAATTTGGCGATGTGGAGGCAGTTAGCCTACCAAAGCTTGCGGATGGCGAGTACCGCATGCTGCTCAAAGGGACAGGAACGGGAGTATACGGGCTTATCGTCACAGGCGAGTCAGAAGAGGGCGTATTTGCCTGCAGGGTATTTGCAAGAAGAATCACCGAGGATGAAATGCAGGATGCCACGACAGAAGTAGATACCACGGAGGCTACAAACGTAACGATTACGGTCGAAAAGCCACCGGAACCCACACTTCAATCACTCGGCGTGGCTAATGTAACGATTGCGGGACTCTATCCGGAGATAGAGCGGGTTAAAGTGGAACGAATACAGACGGAGGAAGTTAACACCGTTTCGATGCCGGAAGTGGTTGCGGAGATATACTCCGCGTATATGATCGCCAGTTTAGGCAGTGACGAGTTTGCGCTTCGATTTGATGACGTAGAGGATGCCGCGAATATTACTGCCGTTTATAAAGTCGCTTTTGACGGTTCGTGGACTCTACTTCATTCGACTGTGACTGGCTCGACTGTCGAGGCGACGCTGGAAGCGGGAGAAAATTCAACTGTAGTATTTACATCTGCTCTACTACCCATTGATACGGGCCCGGGGACATATCCGAGTATCGCAGGCGAGCATAAAGGCGTAATAAAGCCAAAACAAACGATAAATGTATCCAAACTATATACGTATTCCTGCGAAGGAACGGGAGGACATACGGAATATATCCGTATCGAAAACGAAACGTGGAATGTAACCGCAACCTGGGACGGCTACACGGAAGACGACTGGCGGAACATAACTTTTGGTGAACCTTTTGTGCTTGTCGCAAACAAAAATTACCGCTATACTATTCGCACGGGGTCTTATCCGCAAATTATTCATAAACAAACGCATACGACTTTGGACGACTCGGTTATCAATTGCACAGAATTCCGGGACCTCAACGGTAAGGTTTACTACGATTGGATACCGGCGATTCGGTTGTGGGCGTGTTAAAACTAAAAGGCAGAAAAGGAACTTATAGAAATATGAGCCTCTGGAAGCAGACCTATCCTATCCCCATTAATAAATCAATTTACTATTTTTACCCCTTTTTCAGATAATTTTTGTTATAGTTATTTAAAACCGTTTTGTACTCATTTGCGATAGTATTTTCTAAATATAAGGAAATAGAAAGGCTTAAATAGGATAAAATCATTTATTAACTCATGTATTTGAGTAGTAAAGTGCGAAAGGGGGATATTAGATGATCCTAGTGTCATGTCAACTTTCAAGTGTCGGATAAAGGCGAGATAACTTTATCCTGGCATCCTCGGAAGTAAATTGCCAATTAACTTTCGCATTTTTATTATTTCTG
>JAPWVK010000029.1 GCA_029241965.1 Candidatus Methanophagales archaeon | reverse complement strand
ATATTTGTCAAATCTGAGTGGTCGTTTAAGGAAACCATACGCACCACATTCCACCGGCTCGCCAAGAAGACCACATTCATGACTGGCTGGTTAGCAAGATTTCAACCCTTTTTGTCTAATTTATTATGACATCAACTATAATACTAAGCCTCGGGAAGCAGGACTAAATAGCCTTTAATAACAAATCCAATTATTAATTCTACCCTTGTTCCCCCTAATTTTTGTTCTAATCGTCTAAAGCACGTTTGAGCCCATTTTACTGGACATAGCAAAAGAAGCGTATAAAACTCACGATATGTCCAATGAAGCGCTTAAGAAACTCTGAACGAGGATAATTGAATATGTACCTCGCTTTAAGACGCTAAATGTATCGCCCCTTACGACCTCCTACTGCCTTCAACAATAGCGGGATAAAGCAGTAAACAAATTTTTAGTGCAAAAGAGGAAGAATTATGAGAATAAAGTTAAATTAGAGCATTGTGGTAGACGATTCCAGAGGCTCCTATGTATCTATCGCTTTTTATCTGCTCTTGGTTTTGATGGATTGATCTTCATATGCCCGCTCAATTAATTAACCCTATTTAAAAGTGGGAGCACCCCATTTTTCAGTAGATGCGTTGCAAAACTATGCCTTAACGAATAAACAGAAACATCCTTTCTGATTCCCGCCTTTTCACCGACCTGCTCAAAAATAACCTGAACTGCCCTCGTGGATATATGATTTCCCAGTTTTGCTACCGCAAATAGCCACAGCTCTTACTTATTCAAACTGAAAAACGCCCGCGTCACTTGATTCTTATTAATTTTTAAAATAACGTCTCATCCTGCTCATAGCCACGGTCCAAACGCAGAGCGAGTTCCGCCTTTGTCAACTCCCGACTCAGATAAGAAACGTGTTCAAGCAATGAAACCAGCTCCAATCGCAGGATTGTGTCCATAACCGCTCTTGCACTACTTCCTACTATTCGCTTGCCGGTAGGCACATGCTCGGAATATATCTTTCTGTCGTCATCGCCTTCTACATCGCAAATACCAATCCTGAAACTTCCTTTAGGATCAAGTCGCCACTTCTCGTCTGCATTCGCAACGACAAGCGCTTTATCTTGAATCATAAGGACCGGCTTCCTTCTCTTCTCCTTTAAGATCAAAAGATCGAGTCCAACGTCCTTCGGTGCACTTTTGCGCGTCTTAGACAACACCATCAACTCTGACGCTACTCGCAACTCTCGTACACTTCCTCTCGCTTTGTCACTGTATTCCGGTGTAAAAAGAATATCAGCATCCAATTCAGATGCTATACCCGCTAAGGCTGCATTTACTCCTACCGAGTCCGCATCTATTAGCTCTGTGACGTTTCCAACGCCAAAAAAGAGCGCGGTGCTCTTATCTCGCAATCGGAAGTGATAATAGTTGTACAATGATTCGGCGAGTCCATATCCAACAGCATTTAATACTGGGTCTGCGATTATGCGTTTTATGCCATAGTCCTTTACCATCTTTATGTTTTCAAACAAGCTCTCGTTAGATGCGTTATAATCTGGAATAACAACCGGCACTATATCGTTTTCCGCTATTGCATCCGCTACTGCCAAGATATTTTCTTTATTCACGCTGAGTATTATATCGGCACCGGATTCTATACCCGCAAGTATAAGTTCTGCATCTAAAGTATCAATGGATATAGGAACATCGGGTGCGAATGCCAAAGCTGCTTTTACCGCCCTTTTTACTGCAGCTGGCTTTGCACCGATGTGAACGCCAATATCCAGAATATCCGCACCGCTTTTTATGAAGTAGGCTATCTTTCGTTGTAGTTCGTGCTCGTTCATCAGCGTTGCATCTACCATCTCTGCACAGACCTTCATTCTTGCAGCACCGCCTATTTTCACGCCTTTTATCTTGAACGTCGCTTTTACGCTGTCTTCTAACTTATACAACAGTTTATGCGCATTCTCTTTTCTCTTTTCCGCGAAGAGCACATCGGCGGGTACACGCGATGAAAATTCCTGTTTGTCTGCGTATTTTAACGCTTCGCCGAGGTCATAAGCATTTCGTGGTCCTAACCTGATTGGAGTGGCTATATCCTTTTCTAAACCACGGAAATCTGATTTGCAAAGTCCGGGAACTAAGATGAGATCACAATTTTTGGAATACGTTTCAAGTGCTTTTCTTAGCGATTTGGGCGTGGAGAAGGCGGCAATGTTTAAGTCCTGGGTGAGCACATCACAGCCTATATCAACCAAGTTCGCAATAGCATCCTTAACCATCTCTTCTGCTTTCCTTCCGGTTGCTAATAATATTCTCATAAAAACTTTTTGCTTAATTTAAGAAGCGTTTTGTCATTGTATATAAAGTTAACTTCTATCTATTTAAGACGCAGATTTACACGGATTTACACGGATTTGATTTCTTCTGCGTTAATCAGTGTTAATCGGTAGCCTTCTTTATGTTTTAGAATTAAGTATTTTGTGCTTTTGCGGTGTCGCGCGATATTTCGCTGTTATCGCATGTAAACAAAAGCTTCTCAATGGTTCTACAAGTACAAAAATGTCATATAAAATATTAAGTCAATGGAAATTTAACAAAACATGGTATCTATTGTAATAAGTGGATGCTCCATACACAATTGGATAATTTGCTGGAGCCACCGGGCATAACTTGCAGACATTTACCCAAACATGCAGCATCCACAAAAAAGACTATCAGACTGGGAGACAAAAACATGAGTCACGAGCTGAACTGCGTCAAGCACGCAATCTTCGGGGGCACCTATGCCAAACTTCCATCCGATGCCACCTTCCTATCAGAGGAAGGCTTCGAAGACCCCTTAAACTACCTGACAGAAATATGGACATTTCCCGATCCTTGCTACTTTGTATGGTGTACATCAGAACAGCTTGAGCAAATCAAAAATATCGACACTGATGGGTCAGCTCTACTCGAAAAACATACATCAGAACTCAACGGTGTCCCAATGCACTTGCTTCGAGTTCCCGACCCCGTCTTTTTCAGATTAAAATTGAAACCCCGTGTCGAACTAGATGGTGAAACAGGTTTCCTTTGCCAATCTATCAAAAGATCATACGAAAAATGGTAACTTACTTAACCCCAGAAGAAGCAGAAGAATTTAAGGCATGGTACACAAATGCAGACCGCTCATATAGAACACATGAAGCAATCGAGAAATATATTGATCCATGTATTGGTGAAGATAAACAAATTCCAATCAGACCAAACTATAAAGGCGCTGACTTCAATCACGACGTTGTGCTCCCCCATGCACATGGAAAGTCGACAATTATAAACAGTCATTGTTCGAAACAGAACATGAAAACTTTATATAGAACAAAATGAAACTCAAAGGCATGGCAACTATATGGGACTCTCCAGAAGAAGCTAGAAATATGATAAGATAAAACGGCAGAGATGCACCATTTTTAGTTAGTTGCGGTGAGTAATGAAATTAACGAAAGAACTTGTAGGACTTTCTGCTGAGTATGCTGTCGCATGTGAGCTTTGCAGAAGAAATATCTATGCCCAACTGACCCTTGGGAATCGGAAAAGAACCGATATTCTAATTGAAACAGACAAAGGT
>JAPWVK010000028.1 GCA_029241965.1 Candidatus Methanophagales archaeon | reverse complement strand
TTCTCGGACACGAAGATTGTCCGGTGTGCTGGCTTGAAATTGGACAAGAATCCCTATATTGACCAAGACTACTTTAACTTTCGGAACTGCTGCCCGATACTGAAAAGGTTATGAGATGCTTGAGCGGTATGAGGTGAAAGTTTCACGTACCGTTCTGAGATGAGGAGGGGCGGGCAACCGCCTCCTTCTTAATCGGCGGTTAGCTAAACAAACACCTCCATTTTTATCATCGCAGCGATCTACACATTATCGGCGGTAATCAAATGCGGAAATAGAGAGGGATAAATCACATTTTTGGCTTTAGAGCTGGTGCTGGCCACTCCTATTTTGGAAGTAACCCGTTTATTCGACACCCCTGCTGAAATGCCCGCGTGTATGTTTTCGCCTTGCGGACTTTTTAACCGTTTTACCATTAAGGACCTCCTTGTACTGCCGAATTATCCTTTCTGCATTGCCATCCGAAAGGTCAAAGAAGATTTTGCTTATACCGCGAAGTTTTGTTATGTCATTGAAAAAACCAAGGGGCAAGCTGTTCAGTATCTGCGTGTAGTTGTGTTCCCTTCGCACCGGGAAAATAAACCCCTTGTCGTCTCTCAACGAACTTTCTTCCAGCGGATATTTGGTGCTCATAAGAACCGGTCTGCCATGAACTAAAACAGCGAAATTTTTGTCCTTGAATTCCAACATTTCCGATAGGTTAAGTTCCGGGGAGACTATGGGAATAGCTCCGTATCGCTTAACAAATGCCATGTCTATGTCGTTGAAGACGTTAGCGGAATAGTCAAGATAAACCGTGTGTGTGTTGGATAGCACGGAGATAAGCCCCATGTTTCCAAGAAGGACCAACTCCTCGGAATTATCCAACTTTTTTATTGTAGATAGAGTATGATAGTTATTTGGTAAAGCTTTCTTTTTGGAAGAAAGGTTTCTTATAGCGTCCTTTGCATCGGAATCAGAGAGAATCCGTGGGATATACGGTAACGCATTGCTTTCTTGAAAATCAGGGGCGAAGACCGAGTAAAAAACGGAGTTTGCACCAGCATTTAGCGCACCCTTTACATCCTCTTTGGAATACACCTTAGCTAAAATTTCCATACCGTTGGATTCGGTATTTTCGATAGTTGGTATTAATACCCGCTGCATTGACCGGCGGGGCATAATAATTTTAGGCTTTGGTTTTACAGGTGCATATTGCGTCTTCTTCTTAGACGAAGTCTTGTAGATTCTGTCGCCTTCTTCTACACGGATGAACAGTTTTATTGTATCACCGGTATCTGCGTAAGCAACGGATTTACCGCCTTTTTCTATTTGCTTTATGACTGCCCCGTCAATTCCGTCTTTAGTCCAGATACCAACCCCATCACCAACTGACAGGTTTTCACTCAGTTTGAGCGTTGTGTCTTCTTCGATTACACCCAGAAAAACGCCGCGGTTCTTCGGGCTTTCCGAGGATATAATCTCCTGTGCTCCAAACATGTAGCCCTCGGTGAATTCACGGTTGAATTCAAGTGCAAGCTCCTTGAGCTCTCGTTCGGGCAGGCAGAAAGTACCCGCGTAGAAGGAATCAACTGAAAGGCGGTAAACCCTTGTTGCAAGTGCGGTATAACGAGGACTTCTGAGTCTGCCCTCTATCTTTAACGCGCTCACACCTGACTCTATTATTTCTGGAATTCGTCCGGCAAGGCATAAGTCCTTTGCACTCAACAGGTAACTGTTGTTGTATCGCCTCCTGCATGGCTGTGCGCATACTCCGCGGTTTCCGCTTCTGCCTCCCAGGAAACTGGAGAAGAGGCACTGTCCGCTGTAACAGAAGCATAGTGCACCATGAACAAATACCTCTGTATTTATTCCTGTCTTCAAGACAAAATCCCGTACCTGTGCAAGCGAGAACTCCCGTGGTAGGGTAACCCGATCAGCACCGGAAAGTACATCAGAATAATAGGTGTTGGTTATGCCTGCCTGCGTTGATATATGGATTCTCAAATCAGGGAACGCATCTTTAAGCATGCGTGCAAACGAGATATGCTGTATTATTATGCCGTCTATACCTCGGGAATACGCATCCGATATGTTATCGAAGAATTCCGGGAGTTCATGATTCTTTATCAGGATATTAAAGGTGATATAAACTCTTACGCCATTATCGTGCGCATATTCTACGGCATCCCGGAGTTCCTCGAAATTGAAATTCTCGGCACGTCTTCTTGCATTGAACTTGCTCACGCCGAAATAGATGGCATCTGCTCCGTTTTCAACGGCGGACTTGAGCGACTTAGGGCTTCCGACTGGTGATAGGATTTCTACTTTCACTGTATACTCCAAAGCCTTATGTTGTAGCTAAACAGAAGTGATTTTTTTCTTTATTTAAAATAGTCCTCCCTCTCGGTCGAACTTGAATTTCTTCCCCCTGTTTCCTGATATTTGCTTAGTAGAAAGTATTTAACTTCTCTCCATTTAGTTTTTATTTTTTATCGTCATAACTAAAAATATCCTCAATTTTCACTTCAAATAATCTCGCAAGTTTGAACGTCAGCTCTAACGAAGGGTTGTATTTACTTTTCTCTATTGCATTTATGGTCTGCCTCGTTACTCCCACTTTCTCAGCCAGATCTTCTTGCGTTAAATCGTGTATCGCTCTGAAAACTTTTAGTTTGTTCTTCATTTGAAGCCCTTTTTATCGTAATAAAAGCGGGATACAATGAATGAGATCATTCCAACAAACCAAACGATTGTAACAAACTCTCTAAAGTTCAGACCTAATGGAAAGTAGACATCTACGTACAGTAAAACAGCTAAAATTCCAAAGGTGGTCCAAAACGCATTGAAACCCGCTTTTTCGTTAATTCGTATATATCTTTCGTCACTTGGAATCTCTGTTTTGGGTTTCCTTGCCCAATGTATGCCAATAAAAATTAACATCAAGCCAGACAAAACAATGCCCATTCCCAGAAACGCCAGATCAAATACCGCAAGTAAAACTATGCCAAGGAGTATAATCCCCGAGCCTACAACGAAATAGTCTTTGAGTCTTTTTAATTCCACTTAAATCACCTCACATCCTCCTTTCGTAATAGTTTGTTTTTCATTTAAACCCCCTTCTGTTGTAGTAAAAGCGGATTATAAAGTATGAGTAAATGCCGATAAGCGCGAGTATAGTCAAAATATCGGTGGTTCTAAACATATCAGGAAAATAGATACTTACCCAAAATAAAATTCCAATTGCTCCAATCATCTGCCAGAACGCAAGAAGACCCGCTCGCTCATTGATTCTTCGCATTCGTTCGTCCACACGAAGCTCTATTTCAGGTTTCGTTGGTCTATACAATCCGGCTATCAGTAGCACTAACCCAGGAGCGGCTAAGCCAACTCCAAGAGTCTCGAGGTCAAGTATCGCAAATGCAATACCACCCAATAGTATAAGTACGATGCCCACTATCAGATGCCCTTTACTTCTTTT
>JAPWVK010000027.1 GCA_029241965.1 Candidatus Methanophagales archaeon | reverse complement strand
TTCAAATATCGGCTGACTAATGCGGCGAGCGAGGCTTTCAATAACAAGATAAACATCATCAAGCGAAGAGCTTACGGCTTCCACGATTTGGAGTATTTCAAGCTGAAGATCCTTCAATCATGTGGGTGGTGTTCCTAAAATGGGAGAAGTGCCACCTTTTCTTTGAAAGAAAAGCTTTACCACAAGAACAAACGTGTTTTCTTTTAGCACAGGTTTTCTTTTTCTGAAAAAGAAAATGTGTATTGATTATCTCGTGAGATAGCGTGGTTTTACACCTGCTATACAAATACCCTACCTTAAATCAAGAGCGTTCTTTAGGTACTCATTAACTTTACGAATCCCCTTTTCAGAAAGTATCCCAAGGACTTTGATGATCATTGACTTGTTTAGGGTTAATTTCATCTTTAAAGACCTCGTCGTAAATGTCGTTTTCTGGACTCAGCCACTCCAAATATGCTTTTGAACCCATTTGCATTCTAAAACGGTATTTGTATAGCTGATGTAAAAAACCACGAGATTTCACAAGATTAACACAAGAATTAGGGGTTAATAATGGATAAAGTAGTTAATAAAACACTAAAGCTTGGTTACTATTATTATTCTCTCGTGAAAATCTGTGGAATCTTGTGGTTAGCTAAACAAATACCTAAAAAGTTCTTTCGCTTCTGCTTTATCTCTTAAATAGCAGGCAAAGTTAATTACTGCCTTCAACTTACTCTCTGGGAGTACACTAATTATTTCTTCAAGTTTTTGTTTAGTCTCCAATGCTTGCATGTTTAACCTCCTTTATTCTCATGTCACGTTAATATAATCGCGGGAATCCAATCGCTATATCTTTTCCCGTTTGCATCCCTGAACTCTGAGCAGGTTATGAATCCAGTAGAAGTTGATAGATTATCGGTATGGTGAATCTGTGGATAGGAGCCTGTGATTATCGTGTAGTTATACATGACATCTGCTTTTAAAGTAAATGAGTCATCAAACGTTATGTAATGGTAATCACCGCTTTGATAACCGCCCCATGTTGCATTCACATCTAAACTCTCTCCATGTATCCGAACGTACTTGCTGTGTCCTCCAGTTCCTGAACATGAATAAGTGTACATTTTAGTAACATTAACATCGTGGTTTGGTTTTATTTTTCCGGTGTGCGTGCCGGAGATGCTTGGATATGGATTTTCGGATGTGCCTGTGTCGAAGATTGCCGATGGCGATGAAACAGTTATCGTTTCATTCACATCAGGATACTTCACTTCATCAATTACTCCATCGCCATTATAATCTATATCCATTGTCTGATCCATCTCATCTGGCTCTATTTCAAGTGCAGCTTTTGTCTCGTTTGTGATAGAAATGTCCTCGAAAACGGTTATCACAGTGGTTTCATTTGTAATCGGAGCCATTTTTGTCAATGTGAAGTTTCCCTCATCATAAGCATAGACGTCAACTTTATATGTCAAATTTGCAGGCAGGTAGAAGATTTTCGTCCCGTTTGTAGATATTACAGTTGCATTCAGGATTTCATTTGTTCCGTTATCGGATATGACTCTGTTGTATTGGTCAGTTATTGTAACATTTACCGGGCATTCTACACTCAATATAATTTGTTCAAATATCAGTTTCTTTGCTTCTTGCACTAAGAATTTAGTATCTCCGTCATAATTGAATTCATGCGAATTCAAGTTATATGTAGCGTAAGGAAATGATAGATAAAAAGAACCCGTAGATATATCATATGGCTGTTCATTATTGTAAATCAAGATGTAAGATATATCCCCCTGTTTGATGATTTTATATGCAACTACGGCATGTCTGTTAGTAGCCAATATCATAGGTGTTCCGGTTCTTATATTCTCTTCGAGTTTGTCGTATTCTTTTTCTTCGTCAATATCCGCTAAACGTATTTTCCCTCCTGCGAGATATTGATTCAATCTCAATTGGTGAAACGTTATCGCCCAATATACCTCGTCTTTTGTTACGCTATATGTGTTTGGCTTATTATTGGGTAACGCTATAATATTCCTGAAAAATAAAATGCTTGTCTCAGACATGCCATAACAGTGCCCGGTCAGCTCGAAATTACGTATTGGGAGCACAATTCCCCAATTCGGAAAACTATAGGAATCCTTAGCCATGTCATAGTTTGTTGCTATTATTTCATCATTTGGAATAAACATTATTGGTATTGTTGCACTTTCACCACCACTATCCGTAACCCTGATATAAATACTGCTTAAATCAGATTCTGAAAGTTTCGGATCAAAGACGACATTTACCTGCTTATTCCCGGATGGATTCAATGTAATTGTTTTATCACTTATCTTTACATAATCGGGGATGTCGAAGGTAAGGGTATGTTCTTCTGCGTTTTTGTTAGAGAATTGAAGACTGGCTGCAAATAAACCATATCCATCATTTATATTGTTTGCACGTACAACACAGGAAGAAGTTTTTGCCGTATCTCCTTGTGACTCTCCAATTATCGTGATTCTATCGGGGCCGTTTTCTTCTATCGTTACGTTCAGGTAAACATCGATTGATACTCCAGATGCTAACGTTACTAAGTTTTTCGATAGCGGTATGTTCCAATTAAGTGTATCTGATGTTGATAACTTGATTGCATCTGCTTTGTCGCCTTCATTTGTGACTTTGACTACGTAAGTTAATACCGTTCCTTTATGTGCTGTTTGCGTCAAAGGTGCATAGACAGGAATTGAGAGTTTTGGATTGTACTCTGTTAAACCCGAGAAGTAATTCTCAAACTTTCCCTTAAGTGGATAAAAGTCCTGATTGTTGGTATCTATGTTGTACGGATTGTCCCCAATGCCATCGTTGTTAGCGTCAGTGTCGGTGTAATCCGCCCAATAGTTGCCTAAATAGCTTGTGTATGTGTTGCCATTGTAGATGTAGAGTATTTTTCCGGTGGAGTTCCATATGTTGGTGGAGTTATAATAATTACCATTATCGGTATTATTTATGAAATTGTTGAGGGAAACAAGATTGTTTGAAGAATAGTAGAAGTCGATACCATGTCCGTTATTTAAGACATTATTATTGGTCGCTGTGTTATTATCTGAATGACTATATGGAAAGGTTCACACCATCGAGTACCTTTTCATTTTAAATATGGAAGGTTCACACCATCGAGTACCTTAACTGCTATGAAGTGGCTATAAAACACATCACAGCCATAAGCGAGTTTTTATGTCACCTTTAGGAAATAGCGA
>JAPWVK010000026.1 GCA_029241965.1 Candidatus Methanophagales archaeon | reverse complement strand
TTAATTCAACGGCATGAGTGCAGGTAATTAACGGTTCATAAAGGTATATCGGTCGCTCCACTTTACCGCAAGCGACCGATATACTATGACTAATTTGTTTATGCGGTTACATGGTGTTAAAATCTAAACATAGGATTTATCATATCGAAGATATTTCTTGGCTATGAAATCTTGTAGATTTTGATAACTACGGACGCTCGACATTCAACATGCCCCTCAGGTAATCTGCTTCAGCGGATAGTAGGGATATTGGGTTACCCATACAAAACAGCGAAGAGCCAAATATTTCATTGATAAGAGAACTAAGAGAGATGAGAAGTGAGTCGAGGGTTGGATTTGCTGAAATACTGGGTGGACTCAGTGAAACAAAAGAGAGAATCTTAGATAGGACCAAGAAAAGTAGCGAAGAGCATAAAGCGATTTAAGAGAAAATCTACGATACAAGAAATATTCTGTTGCAAAAGGATGTACGGAATGCAAGGTATAGAATAGAAATCCAGGCGCCACTTATTTCTTCCCTTTCTCCTATTTCACCAAAAATTATTGTTGACATCCCAATGGGGAACCTAACGGAGGAGCAAATATCAGAAAAAGCAGACGAGATAACGGATAAAATAAAAGATCTGAGCGGTAAGGTGAAGAATGAGTTTTTAGTGGCGATTAAGCGTGTACCGGAAACGGGTAAGAAGCTTCTGAAGCGGTTGAAGAACCGGAAAGGCTAATAGTGCTGGAACTTTGTTTTATAGCGTACTAAACGTATCGCAGACTATTTTAGAGTTCTTCAAGGAACATAATCTTAGGACAGGATAACCGCATTGCCTTTGCCACAATTTCCTTTTCTCTTATGAAGAGCGCCTTGCAGCTTTGGTGGGTTGCAGCAGCAAGCGTGGCATTGTCACAGAAAGAGATGGCATTAACCGCTTTCACGTGGGCGAGTGTACTCATAAACTCCCAAGATAAGGGGGGCACGTCAATGGGCATCTCATAACAAACCGCGTGCATACAGTTTTCTCGTGCAGTTTCACGATCCCTTTTCCCATATTTACCAACTCACTGAAAAGTTTTTACAGTGGGGGATTCCAATAAGGTTAAAGGCGTGGATAGATGAACAAAGAAATAGCCTTCTAATGGTTAAAGCAAGCACTTCATGATTTGGAAATGGCAGAAAGAAACATCGATATCAATGGTTACGATATTGCAGCATTTCTTGCTCACCAAGCAGTAGAGAAACTGCTTAAATCTATCTTTACCATTGAAGGCAAGGCGATTCCAAAGATACATTATATAGATGAATTGGCTTATCAACTTAGCTTACCGGAGGAAGTTATCAATGATGTTGCAGATATTACAGCGGATTATACGTTTGCTAGATATCCTGATGTAGCTGAACATATACCTTATGAAGAGTATGACGAAGATGTTGCGAGAGATAAAGTGGAAAAAGCAAAAAGGGTTTTTGACGCCTTAAAAGGGAGATATAAAGCGGTGGAGAGTGAAGGATGAACACGAATACATGGTTAGAAAGATTTAAACGTGAGGTTCTACCGAAACTAATTGCAGAGTTCAAACCCGAAAAGATTTTGCTATTCGGCTCCCGTATTAAAGGTACGGCCGATGAAAATTCAGACATTGATGTTATCGTAGTGTCAGATGCTTTTGCAAATATCCCTTTTATCGAAAGGATGTCATTGATTCTAAAGATGATCCGGTTTCCAAAACATATTGATTTTATTTGCTATTCACCTGCAGAATTCGCAAGATTAAAAAATAAATCGTCTGTCTTGATGGACGCATTAGAAAATGGAGAAATGGTGAATTTGTGATTGCGATTGTAGCACCACCAGAATTGTATCTGCTACCATGAAACCCTCCTTCTCCTAATGTAATTCCCATTACCGCCTATATTTCCGTGCGAATGTTACAATAAAAGCAGCCCACATGAAAGTTCCTAATATCGCTTCGAAGCTTGCCAAGCCCTGATAAATCCAGGTGCTGGTTTATAACCTCCATATCCGGGTGTAGCTGCGGTGACAATGCTAAATTCAGCACAGCACAAATGAAATGCGCTTCTTTCTATGTGAGAGCTAAAATCATGACATTCCCTAGTTGTAGATATGCGAGACGGTTTACAAATGTTTCTGAATGGAGAAGCACTGCTGCTCTCTCCGGCAAATATGATGCACTCAGGGTTTATCCCAGACTTGTATTTATCGAAACAGAACTCGAATCAATGATTTCGTGATTGCCCACTCCACAACTCAAAAACTATTGGCAATCTCCCGCGTTTGATAGACATGGTAAATCATGGGATGGATTATTCTTTGATACATGACTTTTGACTGTTGTTTAGCAAATAAAACCCTCTTACACCGTACGTTTTTTCATCTCTGATTGTGTGTTTCTCCGGTTCGCTATACCTACTCTCTTCAGCCATTACAACTTCACCATAAACACCCCTTAACGCCACCTTTACCACCTCCATTTCTACTTCACTCAACTCGAAAAGCCTCGCCATCTCCTTGTCAATCACCACCTCAACTTACCTCAACTCTGCCTCTTACCCTTTCTCTGCAATTTTATGCACTTTCTTTGACAGCTCCGCTAATGTGCGGTTATTTTCGTTATTAGCATCAAATTTTGGTATATCGAAATCTATATATAGCCTAATAGCCCCATAAAAGTACTATGCTAGAAACAATAAAGCAAGATATATCAGTAGCCATTGAAGCGCTGAAAAGAGATAACCTCGACCTCGTTAATATAATCGGGAATCGTATTGCAACCGATTCAATGATTATAAAAAGAAATGACCTGATTATAATAGGTTTTCTATGCAAAGAAATATCACTTAAAATCAGAAGGGTAAAGGAAATTAATGAGAAGAATTTACGGAGGTGCAATGATGCAGGGAGAAAATTCCTCGAGGGGATATCATCTTTACTGGGAGATAAAATGGAGAATAAGGAAATTTGGGAGAAGTATCAAAATTACGAGAAAGAAGTCCGAAAATACCTTAGCGGCGATATTGAATCTTCTATATATAAAGAAAGTCCTGATTTTACAAAGGAAACAAGAACGATGCTATTGGAGCACTTAAACGGAAACAGAAGATTGCTAATAAAAAAAGGCAATAGATTAGTTGACGGTATGGCTTCTGAAATCTCAAGGGGAATTAACACTTATGGCTTCTATCCAGAGGATTTGGTCTTTTATCTTGTAATGAAAGTTTTCAGTGGCTATTATGACTATTTCATCTATGATTATTATTTGGAAGAAAGCGAAGAAGAAAAAACGAAGAAGGAAAAAGAAATAAACTTGTACACAGATAATATTTACAAACTCTTCTCAGCGGAAAGCAACTTAAATGACCTTTACGAAGAATCTGCAAAAATAATAGGGGAATTAG
>JAPWVK010000025.1 GCA_029241965.1 Candidatus Methanophagales archaeon | reverse complement strand
TTGGGAAGTAAAGAAGGAATGGCTGCAGCCCTTGGAAATATAGGCAATGTCTGCAGAATCAAAGGAAAACTTGACAATGCTCTGGAATATTACGGGAAGGCTTTGAAATTAGATGAAGAATTGGGAAGTAAAGAAGGAATGGCTGCAGCCCTTGGAAATATAGGCAATGTCTGCAGAATCAAAGGAAAACTTGACAATGCTCTGGAATATTACGGGAAGGCTTTGAAATTAGATGAAGATTTGGGAAATAAAGAAGGAATTGCAATAGGCTTTGTAAATATAGGCAATATCTACCGAATCAAAGGAGAACTTGACAAAGCGCTGGAATATTATGAGAAGGCATTGAAATTAGATGAAGAATTGGGAAGTAAAAAAGGACTGGCAATAGACCTTGGAAATATAGGCATTGTCTACCAAATCAAAGGAGAACTTGACAATGCTCTGGAATATTATGGGAAGGCTTTGAAAAAATTCAAAGATATGGGTGGCAGAATAGAAACCGCTCGAACTTTGATGAACATTGGTGATGTTTTTGTTCTGAAAGGAGAAAAGAAGCGCGCATTAGATTGTTATTCGGAAGCGAAAGATCTTGCAAAAGGAAGTTCTGTTTTTGAAGAGGTCAGTAAACGATTGAACAAATTAAAAGAGGAGCAAAATGCGTAAGCTATTGAGCAGAACAGAAAAGGAATATAAACAATGTTTAGTCCTCCGAGCAGATTTGAAGCTGTCAAAAGGTAAAGCAGCAGCACAAGCGGCCCATGCTTCTATACTAAGCTACGAACTTGCTGCGGTGCGGGACAAAAAGAAATGGAAAGAGCAAGGGCAGAAGAAAGTTGTGCTTAAGGTGAATACCCTTGACGAGATATACAACTTAAAATACGAATCTGAGAAGTTTGACTTACCGGTTGCCATCGTAGAAGACGCAGGGCTAACCGAAATCCCGCCGGGTACGGTAACTGCATTAGGGATAGGACCCGCAAGTGCTGAAGAGATAGATAGAGTTACAAAACATCTAGATTTACTGTGATTTTTAGGTGTATGGAGATAGCGGCATGAAGTTGTACCGACTTGTAGCTTCTGAAGAAGGACCGACAAAACTTTTTGTCGGTGGTCTGCACGGGAAAGAATGTCTATACACCGCTCCTATTCTTGAGAGGTTGACGACGGAAGAGATACGTGCCGGAGAAGTGATAATCGTCCCCTGTATTGTCGAAAACATCAAGTACATAGATGTTTTGTCCGAAGAATACTACCAAAGCAAAGAGGGCATGGAATTACTTCGACTTATTCAGGAGTACAAGCCAAGCTTCTATTTCGAGCTGCATGCTTATAGCGAGCAGTCGTATTCGCGATTAACTGACCTGGAGCGGGAGAAGAAAATAGGCGTTCCTCCGTTCGTTGACCTCGGCAATGGAATCCTTCTGGGCTCTATCGCACCAATCATGAGGCGAGAGTTCAGCGAGCACGATTTTTGCGTTACCATTGAGGTTCCGAACTGGAAATGCGAACTGGAGGAGATTAAAGCAGAACTCCTGCTTATTTTGAGGATGGGACTGACAATAGCGAATAAAGAGGAAGTGATAGCAAAGCTTAGAATAAGGTATCCCCTTCAAATGAAACAGGCGGAGATGCTGTTTCAACAATACTACCGTAACAGATTGAAAACGTTTTAAAAGTCCCCTTCTCTAAATAAAACTGCAAAAAAAAGAGTTATTGCTGAGAAACATACTCACGAAACGACTCCAAAACACCCAAAATTTAACTTCCCTATGCACTAATACAATATTCTATCACAATAAGTAAGTGCTGAGTCCAAGATACAGCAATGAAGAAGAAAAGAAGAGACGGGAAAATACTGCAAGTAGCTCTCGATATGCTCGAATTGGACAGAGCAATAGAGATAGGGCGTGAATCGTTAGAAGGCGGTGCTGACTGGTTAGAAGCGGGCACGCCACTGATAAAAAGTGAAGGCATGCACGCGGTAAGAACTTTACGTGACTCTTTCCCCGATGTGAAGATAGTAGCAGATATGAAAACGATGGACACGGGCGCGATAGAATTAGAAATGGCGGCGAAATCCGGCGCTTCTGTGGTATCTATACTCGCAGTTGCAGATAACGCAACCATAAAAGAAGCGATAGAATCGGCACATAAATACGGTGTTGCACTCATGGTAGACATAATAAACACCGAGGACCCGGTGAGCAGGGCGAAGGAGCTGCAGGACCTGGGTGCCGATTACGTGTGTGTCCATGTGGGAATAGACCAGCAGATGCAGGGTATGGATACGCTCAGTATCTTAGAGAAAGTCGCTGGTGCGGTTAGCATACCTTTAGCAGTTGCGGGTGGTATGGATGCAGCATCAGTATCGGACGCTGTGAATTTTGGTGCGGATATTATCATCGTGGGTGGGAACATAACGAGGTCTGCACAGGTGAAAGAATCCACTAAAAAGATACGTGATGGCATAGATAAAGGTGTGGTAGAAAGATTAGAGAAGCGAACATTGGACGAAGATATTTTTGAGTTGTTTATGCAAGTGTCCACACCGAACATATCGGATGCAATGCACCGAAAAGGTGTGCTGCGTGGTATAAAACCATTGTTTGAGGGTATCAAGCTCGTGGGTAAGGCGGTAACTGTGCAGACGTTTGAGGGCGACTGGGCAAAGCCAGTGGAGGCGACAGACGTGGCAAAAGCCGGAGACGTAATAGTAGTTTACGCAGGCGCAAAAGATGTTGCTCCCTGGGGTGAGCTTGCTTCGTGGAGTTGTAAGCAGAAAGGCATTGCAGGCTTTGTTATTGACGGTGCGGTGCGGGACGTGGATGAAATAAGGCGATTACGATTCCCTGTCTTCGCTAAGTACATCGTGCCGAATGCTGGCGAGCCAAAAGGGTTTGGCGAACTGAATACGGAGATAAAATGTGGTGGTGAGACGGTGAAACCTGGCGATTGGATAATAGGCGATGACAATGGTGTGGTGGTCGTGCCGAAGGCGAGAGCGTACGAAATGGCAAGAAGAGCGAAGGAAGTATGGAAGACCGAGGAGCGAATACGAGAGGAGATAAAGAGAGGGAAGACTCTTTCTCAGGTCTTGGACTTGTATAAGTGGGAGAAGAAATAATTGCTAATTGTGTATTTAGTGTAAGTGGTGAAGGAGTATGACAGTAGAAGAGCAAAAAGTGTTGATAACGCTTACGCCTGCGGAATCGAAGCGGTTGATCGCAAAGGGCGTAATGAATTTGGAAGAAGTGCAGCGAGCATTGAAGCGGGGGACAATCATAATAGGACTGGGCACTAC
>JAPWVK010000024.1 GCA_029241965.1 Candidatus Methanophagales archaeon | reverse complement strand
TAACTTTCGGAACTGCTGCCCGATACTGAAAAGGTTATGAGATGCTTGAGCGGTATGAGGTGAAAGTCTCACGTACCGTTCTGAGATGAGGAGGGGCGGGCAACCGCCTCCTTCTTAATCGGCGGTTAGCTAAACAAACACAAACCAGCTATTGCCGCAAGTCAAGTTTATATTGAATAATTCTATTGTATATCTAACCAACAAGGTGTACAAGCAATGACCGAAGCAACAAAGAAAGATCAATACACACTAATTATTATGAAGCCCGACGCATTGGTGAAATCATTGACCGGGAACATCCTCGCCCGCTTTTTAGAAGCACGCCTGAGGATCATTGGTGCAAAGGTTGTCAAAGTATCGCGGGAACTTGTGGAGCAGCATTATGAGCATTTAATAGACGAACCGTTTTTTAATGACCTTTATGAATACTTTTCCGGTAAAACCTATGGCCCTAACTATGAACGCGTACTTGCGTTTGTGTACGAAGGGGAGGACGCAATCTCAAAAGTGCGAAGGATCGCCGGTGCAACGAATCCGCTCGAAGCAGACCCGATTTCTATCCGCGGCGCATACGGCAGGATTAACAAAAAGGGCGTCATGGAGAACGTCATTCATTGCTCGGACTCCGAAGAATCCGCAAAAAAAGAAGTTCATCTTTGGTTCGATCCGGACGAGATTATTAAAGAAATCTACCCCACCAAAAAGGTCGTTAAGAACAATTACGAAGTGATTGAATGGGTATAGTGCGTTCATGTGTCAATGCGTGAGTTCATTGATGTGGATATTCATCACGAACGTTCTTTCTATTTCTTCTTCACTTTTGCATCTGTCGCAGGTTATACCCTTAATGCTTTTTTGAAGAAAGTTACGAGATGCTTTCGAGACCCCATTTTGGACTTCGTGGATATGATATATCAGAAAAAACATGTGGTCAAGTATTTAGAAGATGAAGGGGGGTAAGCATAAGGGAATCTATCTCGAGAGTATAGGGGATTTGAAAGCGGATGGATCAAAAACCTAGATGAATAGGATTAGGAGTTATTTGAAAGGAATTTTTCTCTTTCAAGTGCCCATTCAAATTTTCTCTCCTGACCCATTCAGATTTCATTGCCTCCCGACCGAGGAAACTTATCACGAAATCAGCCTCTTCTTGGATCGCTTTTGTTATCGGGACGTTGATGTCTGCACTATCAAGAAGGAGTTCATACTCGTCTATCCACACGAATAATATTGGGGGAGGTTTTTTTTTCATTAATTACTCCCTGATGATATATAACGACAGGCAAAAGCCGCAGGCTTTGCCTGTCGGCCTTAATGCCTTTGTTATACAGCTATATTATCGAATATATTGGGATCAATGAGTGTTCTATTATCAGCCAATTTCCCATAGGCTCCCCCCTTATGACTGGATTACCCTCTTGATCTTCGTTGATAATTCCTACACTTATATCTTTAGCTATTTCCTTTTCTTCGTATTGAATATTCAGTTCCAAGGATATTTCAGTCATCGCAGCGGCCAAATCATTTATTTTTAAAAATTTGAAGCCTGTTAGAATTTTACCTTTAAAATTTTCTCTGATTTCTCCAGCTCTTTTACTTAATGGAACATCCCCGAAAGTTTTTATCAATGATGCCATTTTCCCATAATTGGTCTTTGTCCAATAATCCAAAAACAGGGCTAAGGTATGCTCAGGGCTGTTATTTTCATAATCTTCAGGCAAACCTGCCTCCGGAAAATCCGTGACCGGTGTTATAACGCAAGGCTTCCAAGCCTCTAATTTTCTTTTTTGTTCTTGAGTTTTTGCAAAAGATTTTAAAACTTCAATAAGGCCGGGTTCAGGCTCCTTTTCCTTTGGATATTTTTTTCCATGTTTAATCGCCAGCGCCCATTCTTCGAGGGCAAATAAAGCAGCCCATGTCTTTGCAGCAACTATTTTATTATCAAAGCCCAGATCACGGCCATGAAGAATGCCATGACGATATGGAACTGTTATTGTCTCTGTAGTTGTTTTTTTTCGAGAGGTATTGAAAAGCTTACTCAATTCTTGGAGCCCAGTGCTATGAGCAGCAATTGAATCCCATGCTGTTAAATCGACCCCGTGAGCAAAAAACCCTTTTTGTTCAATATCGTTGACTATGCCATCAATAATAATTAAGACTACCGGGACACATGCATGGTATCGCCCTTTCAAATAATCCTCTTTGGCTTTTTGTGCCAAATCATCCCGGAGGCGATACTCTTCAAGAGCTTTCATAAAAGTTAGGCCCCATTTAAGAGTATCTTCATTATAGTGCTCAACAATCAGTTCGTTTGCCTCCTCGAACTTACTTTCATCAGCTAAATTTACGGCCTTACTCATTAACTCAAAATTTAAAGACTCATATGCAATCCATCCTATTTTAGAAAAATGTTCATTGAACCTGTCTGGCATATTGACCAATTCTTGTGTCTTGCTGATAAGGTCGGGCACTTGCTTGAAAGCCTCTGATATCTTTGTGTTTTTTATTCCAAGCTTTTCGAAAAACGCTACTACATTGGATAAAGCACCCATGCCCTGTGCACTTTTGATTAATTCCACACAAGTTGGATTATCTTTTATTTTATCTTTATCAGACATTGCGATCGATGATTCTTTTTAAGAGCGGTATAACGTTGTTTTTTATCTTTATTCTATTATTTCTCAAGTATATAAATAACTACATAAAAATCAATTTTTTAGATATAACAACACGATTTACTTAAAAATCCTTCCATGTCGTGCCATACGTCCACATACGTTTTTTATTACATATAACAGGTGGTTATTCTTCCCTTCTGATCCATTCAGACTTCATTGCCTCCCGACCGAGGAAAATTATCACGAAATCCGCCAGCCTCTTCTTGGATCTCTTTTCTTAGCGACATCCACGCCGATATGTATTCGGGCAGGTACGAGCGGACTTTTCAGACAAGGGCAAGGCTTTAGCTCGGTGACTGTGGCTCAAGAATGCCTGCATCAGGTGCATCCACGGACAAAGTCCTCAGTGCCTAACGCTACGTATAAGCGGCAGGATGCCCGCAGGACAGACTTAATGCGATTGTTATGATGATAAATATTTCTTGATTAATTCCTTAATATAAGATGGAATGTCTTTTTGTAACTCTCTAGTCCTCTCTCTCAGTCGTTCATAAACTTCAATTTCTTCACCCGACCACATAATGTCAACCCTTCGAACTGGTTGCATTGCAATGTGATTGTAATGTTCAGGAAATGCC
>JAPWVK010000023.1 GCA_029241965.1 Candidatus Methanophagales archaeon | reverse complement strand
GAAGTAAGTGCGCTAAGAGTTTCGCGCTCATCTTTGGCAAGTGTCACGATATATTTTTTCATATTCAATCATCCCTGATTTATTATGAAAAACATAGGTTATATCTCTTGCGACATTATAACCTTGACATGACACTAGCACTCTCTCATGTTCCTTAATGCCTTTTATAGGCTCAATGGGCTTTAAGACATTCTCTTCATATATGACTTCTACTGTTTTGGTCATTATCTCTATCTCCTTCCAACATATATTTCACTACATTTTTGTGGTAAATATAACTTCCTTTCTTTTTTTTTCACCATTCCTTAATTTTCAAATTTCATTATTGCTTCCGCAAAATAATAACCCCCCCATATCAAACTTTCATCTCCCGCTTTCCCTTCCCGCTTGTTGAAACACCCATGCTTTAATACCCTTTCTACCCTCTCTTCTGCCAAATAATCTTTGCACTGAAAATTTAAAATATTTGATGCGACCTCATCAAATTTTTTCTCCCCACGGAACTCCAACAATCCAGAAGCGGTTATCGCCGCTGCTGAATTATCTCTCACTGTATTCGGTATCTCGTACGGAACATAATCCAATGGACAATTTGCCACATAATAATCAACAAGTTTTTTCGCTGTTCCGAAAAACTCTTCCCCTTTTGTATACTCATATGCAATAGCAAATCCATGAATCGCCCATGCTTGGCTACGTAACCAGCAAGATTCTACACTATATCTCCTAAACCGCGGTATTTTCCATGTTATTTTTATCACCTCTCAAGTTCTCCCGATAATCTCAAAGCTTCGTCATATAAGCCTTCTCCAATCCAGATGCCTGCGTTTATCAATTCATCCAATTTTTCTTGCACATTATCCAATAATCCTCTTTTCTTAGAGTTTGCAATGACAAACCTCATTTCATCCCGTCCCCTCTATCGCTTTCTCTATATTCTCTATATCTTCTTCAAGCTCTTCAGCGGGATAATTAAATATTGATACCCGGCTTTTTCCGAGTATCTCGATATATGCAGCCTTAGAATAACCTGCAAAATCCGCTGCTTGCTCTAAAGAAAGTTTTTTGTCTTCAAACAGCTTTATTGATGTCCCTACCTTCACCTTCTCTTTGAAGCTCTCCTCTGTTTCACGAAGTAAGAAGAGCAACTCAGAAGGGAGCTCTAATTCCAATTTGACTTCGCTCATTTTCATACATCACCTCTTCGATATTTGTATTTTATAATAACATATACTATCTCTTTGATAAAGTCAAAAAAATCTTTTTGAAATAGAAACTTTTGTATCCCTTGTCTAAGCTACAAAAAACACATATCTGAAACCGTCCCAAAATCTTTTACAAGCTCAATTACCGTAAGAACATCGTCATCTGTCATCTTTGAATACAACGGAAGCGTCACAATATTGCTAAACACATCTTCAGTAACAGGAAAGTCTTCGGGTTTATTATTAAATTGTTCCTGGTAATACGAAAACATGTAAATCGGGATATAATGAACATTTACCCCTATCCCTTTCTCTCGCATCTTACCGAAAAACTTATCTCTGTTTAGCCTATTCAACAAAACCGTATAAATATGCCACGCGGGCTTTACGTACGACAAAACAACCGGCGTTTCTATTTCAGATACAGCTTCAAAAGCTTCGTTATACATCTTCACAATTTCTGCTCTTCTTCTTAAAAACCCATCCAGCTTTTTCAATTGCGAAATACCTAACGCCGCTTGAAAATCGGTTATCCTGTAATTCCTGCCAAGAACTTTCAAGTCATATGCCCACCCTGCCTCTGGTCCAAATCTATCTAAAGCGCTTTTATCAATGCCATGATTTCGCAGCATATTTAATCTTTCGTAAAATTCTTTGTTATTCGTAACCACTGCACCGCCTTCGCCTGTTGTTATATGCTTTACCGGATGGAAACTAAATACAGTCATATCAGCGAAAGTACCTATTTTTTTGCCAAAATATTCCGCACCAATCGCGTGACAGGCATCTTCTATTAAAAACAGATCGTGGTCGTCTGCAATCTCTTTTAGTTCTTTAATATCGCACGGCTGCCCTGCATAATCCACATAAATTAGCGCTTTCGTATTTTCCGTTATCCTTTTCCTGACTTCTTCGGGATTGATATTTCTCGTTTCTTTACCTATATCTGCGAATACCGGCTTCAAATTGTTATACAAAATCGCGTTTGACGTTCCTACGAACGTAAACGGCGTTGTGATAACTTCAGAACCTGCTGGTAGATTCAGGGTTTGTACTGCAATATCCACAGTGCGCTTGTCCCGGAATTAACAGCAACTGCATATTTTGTGCCGATATAGCTGCACAGTGCGTCCTCGAATTCCGCTATCTTCGGGCCCGTGGTGATCCAATCGCTTTTTAAAACTGCTACCACTTCTTCTATATCTTCTTCATCTATCCATTGATGTCCGTAAGGTATGAATTTAGATCTCATTTTTCAAGTACTACCTCCAAATAACTGCCCCCCCCCCAAGTTCACGGATAATGTTTGTTTTCTGTAAAGGAGGTACTAAGAAAAGTTGTATTGCAAGTGAAATTGGTGTGATAGCGGGATTGAAATTGAAACGGTGTAAAAAATTTTGGGGATTAAACAAAAAATAAAGCAAATCAATGAGAGAAATGTCCAATTCATTAGATACGCGATTCTTCCTAACAGAAAAATTATGCGATTTAGCAAAGAATTCCATGGACTTTTTATCAAACATGTTGATATGGACGATAGTATATGTGTGAATATGCTTTTCTCGGAATATCCTCATACTCCACGAATCCATATTCGGGCAACCTATGTACAAAATTCCTCCTGGCTTGAGAATCATATAAATCTCTTTAAATATTGAATTTAACTCATTTAAATGTTCTATCACTTGGTTTAATATTATAACATCATAAGAATTATTAGGAAAATCTAATTTTTCTAGTTGCTCATTGAATATTTTGATACCAAATAACTCCTCGCCTCGTTTACATGTTACTTTATTTAGTTCAATAGTATTTGCTCAATAAAAGGTGGGCTTTAGAGATGCATTTTGGGAAATGAGATGAGCCAATCTTGCCATTGCACGTTTTCCTGAAAATATATCTTTGATATAATCAAAGAAACCGACTCCCTGCTTTCTGCAAGTATCCTGCACGGACATCAGATTTTCCCAGGCTGCTTTTCCGTCTTCGCTTCTCGTTCCATTACTGATTTTACG
>JAPWVK010000022.1 GCA_029241965.1 Candidatus Methanophagales archaeon | reverse complement strand
GCGGTAGCTATCGACAAAAAATGAGAAAAATGAGAAAATGAACTGTTAAGTGGAGTGAAAAACAGAAAAAGATACCAAAAATCGAAAATATGAGCAATAAGTCTTAGTGGATTCTTTAAAAAGGAGTTAATCAAAATTCTCAGGAATAGTTACAGGTTTTGAATGGGATTGGGCTAACGCCTAAAGAGCGTCCAAGACGCCGTGATGGAACTGGTCCATAAACTATTTTCATTTTATACCCACCCACACATTCTTTATCGCATCAGATACCCTGCCCTCCGAGAATTCAACCACGGGCTTACCTGCAACCATCGCTTCAGTGACCACGGGGTCATATGGGATGTTTCCAACAACCTCTATTCCTCGCTGCCGGCAAAAATCGGTAATCCTCCTGCTGTTCTCCTCGTTAATGTCGTATTTGTTGATGCAGACGACTGAACCAATCCCAAAATGTCTGGTCACATCCAGGATTCGTTCGAGGTCATGCAGTCCGGACATTGTGGGTTCGGTAACGATAAGTGCAAGGTCCACACCAGTCAAGGACGCAATTACCGGACAGCCGATGCCTGGCGCTCCGTCAATCAGAATGAGTTCACGTTGTTCTTTTTCTGCAACCTGCTGTGCGCGGTCTCTAACCTCTGTGACCAGTTTTCCAGACGCTTCTTCCGCGATATTTAGCTCCGCATGCGCCATTGTGCCATATTCAGTTTTTGATATGAATGTATAACCCGAAACACGTTCTTTCAGCACAAATGCCTCCTGCGGACACATAAACACACAAGCGCCGCAGCCCTCACAACGTGCGGGATTGACTGCATAACCTGATTCTTCGGTCAAAGCTATCGCATTGAATCTACATGTCTCTTCGCATATTCCGCACTCAGTACACAGCATTTTATCCATAACGGCAACTCTCAGGCCTTTAAACTCCTCCTTCTTTATGATTTCCGGGTGCAACAGCAGATGGAGGTCGGGTGCGTCCACATCGCAGTCTGCAATGACTTTGTTCTCTGCGAGGGCAGCGAATGAGGCTACAAGTGTCGTTTTCCCCGTGCCTCCTTTTCCGCTTATAACGGTTATTTGTTTCAACACTTTTCCTTTTTCATTTCATCACGCATTTTTTCGGCTGAGCAGCTATTACTTCATCCATATAGCAATCCTCACACAGCGTAACGCCCCCGAACTCGTAAACATCCCCTGATATTAGCTTGCCACATTTTCTGCATTTTATATTTATATTTGTCTTAGCGGTCTTTTCCATTTTTTATAACTTTTCAATACTTCTTTCCATCCCCTCAAGTTGCGCCCCTATCCCCTTTAGCTGCGCTTTTATCTCGTCCAAATCCTCTCCCCTCTCCACTTCTCGCTGTAAAATTGGGAACGAATATGGAACTATTGTAAGCGCTCCTCGCGGGCAAGTCCTCACGCAGATAGCGCAGCAGACGCACCTGTTGAAGTCTACTACTGCTTTTTTATCAATAATCCTAATTGCACCTGTCCAGCAAACTCCGGTGCACTTTCCACACCCTATACATAGGTTTTCATCAACAAATGCCTTCCATATTAATAGCGATGGTTGTTGCATGCTCATTTTATAACCACAAGACTACACAGATTTCTACACCTTTTCTTAAAAAGCTTTACCAACAATCTTTCTTTCCCAAAGAAAGTTTGATCAAAGAAAAAAGAGAAGAAAAGAGTGGATTTATATTCTCGCTTTTTATTACTTCAACTGTTCCATCAGCCTCTTCTTCCTCCTCTCCTTCTCTGCAATCCCTGCTTCCTTCTTCTCTTTCATTAACCTGTGTATCAAATCCGCACCAGACTTGGCTATTGGCGTTGCTTCTATATAGCCATGCTCCAAAGCACCTTCAAATACCTCCCGCCCGAAATCAGTGCGAATTATAACTGATGACTTACCCGCTGGTGAGCTGACATTTCCAACACTTATGTCTGAAAACACTCCGGTGAAATCTTCACACACCTTGCAGCCATCTCGCTTATAATCCTCTATATCGCCGATTCCAGTACTTAACAGCTCCTTCTCACCTGTATACACATGTAAAACATCCCCACTAATCTGCAATTTTGTTATCTCGCTTATATCTATGCCATGCTCTTGTTCAAGATGTCCCTTCATTAGCTTTTCATACGAATAACAACCCATGCAAAACAGACCTATTCTCAACTTTATATGGGACGAGAAGTTATGCGCATTATGCGTATCCCTCCCTACAACGAACATCTTTTCATACGATGACATCTGACATGGCGTTCCTACCAGAGCGGCACTCCACAGGTTGTCCCTCAAAATAGCATCTGCTATACCGGTCAGCGTTGCCGCAGGCGTATATTTGCTACCCGCACCCTTTATCAATCCCGCCTTATTCATTGCCACTTGCACCTCCGGTTTCCATTCACCTTTATCTGCAACGGTTATACAGCCCTCCACTATCGCATCATCGAGGGCATAAGCTAATAGCAAAGTAACCGCACCTCCATCCTGACAAGCCTTTCTTATCTCCTCGTCTGTACTGGCAACTTCATACATCTCCTCACGTCCTGCCCTCAGTTCCGGTTTCTCTACCCTCGGGCATTGATAATAACAGTATCCACAATCCGGTGGACACTGCTGCCCTTCTCTTATCACCGGTCTTTCTTCAGAAAAGTCTACGCTGAGATAGCCGTAATCGAGCAATCTACACGTAGCGACACAGCCACCACAAAGCGCACATTTACCCTTTTCTATCACTTCTCTCTCCAAATCGCCAAAATCTCTTTTCTCTTCCTTTTTTTATTCCTCTCTACTTCTCGACTCTATCTTCCTTAATTCGTAACTACTCACCCGCGGTGTCAATCATATAGACCCGACTGAAGGAATAAATGGAGACCCTCGAAACGCATCGTGGATAGCATCGAGGACACGGCGCCCGTTCTTCCGCGCTGTGGAGATATACCCACGAATACTACAGAACACATCCGCTCCTTCAGCAGTTCGGAAGGTGCCT
>JAPWVK010000021.1 GCA_029241965.1 Candidatus Methanophagales archaeon | reverse complement strand
TATGACACCTACACATATATAAACTTCACCGTTGAAAAATATCGCAAATAATGAGTCTAATAGCACCAATATTGTATAAGAATGGATTTTTAGCGCGCATTCGATGATGTGTAGGTGGCACATCTAATTCTGTTCAGGTAACAACATATAAACTTTACTTTTTTAGCGTTTTAGATAGCAATTTGCGCATCTTTTTTCCCATGATTTATTTCATCATCTTCCGCCGATTATGTAATCCCTTAATTATTTTCTTTAGGGGGGAGTTTTTCAAAATTCTCTATATACTATCGTCTATTTATATTTTACTTTACCTTGACCGACTGATTTTTCCCTTTGCATCTGTATGAGGTGGATAAATGGTTCAGACAGAACTGGATGAAGAAGAAGTCTCTGAGAAGCAATATCTATAAATGAAAGTGTTCATTGACACGAGTGCGTGTTTTATGCTCTGGTGGATTGTATAGACAAGATACAGGCAGTTAGTCCGTATAAGAGGTGATGTGCAAGAATTAAACATGTTTCTGTAAACGTCTGTAAGGTGCATTGATCGGAAATTAAGCATTATTTATGGCTAAGGTAAAAAAGTAGGTTGGTTGCAACTAACTATTTATAATCTTGAAATACAAATAAGTTGCATATTTCACCAAAAAGAAACAAAAGCAGAATTCCGCAGAGATGAGTTATGTCAAACAGAAACGCATATCGCTGGTTGTTAATGTGCATAGCCATTTTAGCAGTTATTTTGATACCGTTCTTTTTATTCGGAGATCGAATCGAAACATGGACTAACAGCTTTCTTCGGGCTGCTTCCGATCAGTCTGTTTTGGTAGCAATAGTTTTGGGCTTATTGCTTGCTTCCGACATTCTATTGCCTGTTCCTTCCAGCATGGTCAGCACAGCAGCAGGTTTCTTTCTGGGATTTATGGGTGGTATGATTACTTCTTTAATCGGTATGACTGTCTCATGTATAGCAGGTTTTTGGTTAGGAGTAAAATTTGGGCGTCCCATAGCTTGCCGACTGGTGGGTATCAATGAATTGAAACGGTTAGAAGAATTGAGCCATCGTTTTGGCGACTGGGTGATTGTGGTATCACGTCCTATCCCCGTGCTGGCGGAAGCGTCTGTACTGTTTGCAGGGATAAGTGGGATGCCAACCTATCGGTTTTTGTTGCTCTCTACACTATCCAACCTTGGTATCTCGGCTGTCTACGCAGCAGTTGGAGCTTTTTCTGCTACCACTAACTCATTTCTGTTGGCTTTTGCGGGTTCGATTCTTGTTCCTTTAGTTGCAATCTATAACTAAAAAGGAGCTAAACAAATGCAGCTTATATAGTTATATAATATATAACAAATAAAATGAGCACTGAAGATGTGACGACGATAAAGATTCAGAAAGAGGCGATACCTATAATTAAGTCAGGCTTGGCGATTGAGGAGAATATATTGAAGATAAGTTTAGGCGAATATAAAAATGATTTAGAAACTTTTGAGACGAGATATAAAATGTCGAGAGAGGAATTCATTCAAAAGTTTGAATCCGGTGATTTAGGAGATGAAGCAGAGTGGTTTGATTTTCTCTTCGCTTACAGGGCATATGAACATGTGAGAAAGAAGTTAAAGCTTGTAGAAGAGATATTACTATAAAAGCAGATAGGATGATCCGGGGCTATTTTAACGATGTGGAAAAGAAGTTTTCCCTGGACTTCCGGGAATTGGTATCGGCAGAACATATTGGTTATCGCTTTCATTTTATGAATGGAGATAATAGATTGATCAAACGATGGGACAGCGCACCCCATCACAAAGAGATTGCCTCTTTTCCATTCCACTTGCACACACCAGAAGGTGTTATTAAATGTGACAAAGTAAACTTGATTGAAGTCATCGGTAGTATTGAGACAGCGTTGTCAAAAGAGGAATCTGCATGGGGTTCTTTTCAAAAAATAAAGAAATAAGCGAGCCAGATAGATAGGTTTTAATTCTATCCTTCTCATCCCTCAACCCCTCCAGAATCTCCTTCAGCGTTTTTTACCCAAAATCGCCATATTTACTCTGCCCGGGCTTTACGGCTTCCTTTATGAGTTGTTCTATTACTTCATCATAACTCGAAAGCCTCTTCATCCCCTTTATCTGCTGTGAAGCTTTTAGGGTTTCCTCATTCACTTGAACTGTTGTGACCATGCTATATACTATGGTCTATCTATATTTTACAGTACCTTAGCCGACTGATTTTTTGCTTTGCATATGTATGAGGAGGATAAATGGTTCAGACAGAACTGGATGAAGAAGAAGTCGCTGAGAAGTATGATCGGCACACTATAAACGAAAGCGTTCAGTGACACGAGTGCGTTTTATGTTTTGTGAATATAAGGATAAAGAACTCAGTTTTACCGATTGCACAAATTTTTGTCTTCTCTTATTGAACCGTTTGGACTAAAAACTGTGCTTGCCTTTGATTCTGATTTTGAGAGGATGGGCTACACGGTGCTGTAATATAAATAAAAAAATATAAAAAGAGGTTTGTTTAAAAACCCCCTTATTCTTTTCTTGTTCGTTTATTGTTCTCTTCTCCGCTTGCGGTAGTTGAAGAAGAATATTAGCCCTAGTATTCCTGCAACTGGTATGGCAATCGTTGAGAATTCCGGAATTTCGTATTCACTAGTAGGAGTAAGTATAGTCACGGGCACAAATAATTGGACAAAATCAAGTTAAAAGGTTGTTTATTCCAGAACGATTTAAGTGAAGTTCTGAGCGCTTTTACTGTATTATGAGCTTTATTTGCGGTTTTCTTTTCGCGCGTTTGACGCCAGCAT
>JAPWVK010000020.1 GCA_029241965.1 Candidatus Methanophagales archaeon | reverse complement strand
TCCTTCAACGATCGCACTTTAAGCGGATATTTGGTGGTCATAAGTACCGGTCTGCCGTGAACAAGAACCGCGAAATTTTTGTTCTTAAATTCCTGGAGCTCATCGCAATTGAGTTCCAGAGAGATTATCGGAACGGCACCCTTAACAAAAGCCATATCTATATCGTTAAAGACGTTAGCGGAATAGTCGAGATAAATCTTTGGTTTTGATAGCGCAGATAAAAGCCCGCAGTTTCCGAGCAGTACCGCCTCTGAATCCTTCACCATACTTATAGCGTACTTTGCATTGGAGTCCGACAGGATCCGGGGGATATATGGTAACGCACCGGCATCGTGAAAATCGTGTGCGAATACCGAGTAAAAGACATAGTCAGCACCTGCTCTTGATGCGCCCATTGCGTCCTCTGTAGAATATACCTTTGCTAAGATCTCGAGACAGTCTGATTCAGTCTTTTCGATTTTAGGTATTTGTAGCCGCTGCTTTGATCTTACCGGCGTGTCTATTTTGGCTTTTGGCTTTACAGGTGCATATTGGGTCTTCTTCCGTGATGAGGTCTTGTAGATTCTATCGCCCGTATCTGCGCGAATGAACAGTTTTATTCTTTCGCCCGTACATGCTGAAGCGACTGAACCACCGTCTTTTTCCAGTCGCTTTATAACCGCACCATCAATCCCGTTTTTGGTCCAGATGCTGATCCCGTCACTAACCGCGAGGTCTTCACGCAGTGTAATCATTGTGTCCTCTTCAATCAGACCCAGAAAGACACCACGATTCTTCGGGCTGTCATCGGCTATGATCTCTCGTGCACCGAACATGTAGCCCTCGGTAAATTCGCGATTGAACACAAGTGCTAACTCCTTCAATTCCTGTTCCGGCAGCCTGAAATTCCCAGCATAATACGAATCCACCGAAAGGCGGTAGACCCGCGTTGCAAGCGCAGTATACTGCGGACTTCTGAGCCGCCCCTCGATCTTTAATGATGTCACACCTGCCGATATTATCTCAGGAATCCTGCCGGCGAGGCATAACTCCTTTGTGCTCAACAGGTAGCAGTTGTTGTATCTCTTTCGGCACGGCTGTGCGCATACACCGCGGTTTCCACTTCTGCCGCCTAATAAGCTTGAGAAGAGACACTGGCCACTGTAACTGAAGCATAAAGCACCATGGACAAATACACCTGTCTCTAGCCCTATCTTTTTGACAAAATATTTTAGCTCTGCAAGTGTAAACTCCCTTGGAATCGTGACCCTATCGGCACCGAAAAGTAACTTAGAAAAGTAAGTGTTTGTTATCCCTGCCTGCGTTGACATATGGATTCTCAAATCGGGGAATGCATCTTTAAGTATGCGTGCAAAAGAGATGTGCTGGATTATTATTCCGTCTATACCACTGGCATATGCATCGGATATTGTATTGAAGAACTCACGCAGTTCACTGTTTTTTATCAGGATATTAAATGCGCCGTATGCACGTACACCATTATCATGTGCGTATGCTACGGCATCACGGAGCTGCTTTACAGTGAAACTCTCTGCACGCTGTCTCGCATTGAAGCTACCCACGCCGAAATAGACTGCATCTGCTCCGTTTTCTACTGCCGGCTTGAGTGATTTACGACCACCTATGGGAGACAGAACTTCTACTTTTTTCACTATGATATAACATATAAGTTATCTAACATATCCTAGAGGCTGTCTAACAATTCAAAATCGGGAGAAAAAGAAAAGGCAAATAGAGCTTTAAATCCCAAAAGAAGCGAAATTCTTAGTGGCAACAGCAATTGCGAGACGGCCTCCATATCATGAAAAACCAGTTCTTATAAAGAAAAGCGTTACCAAAAGAAAAACAAACGGCTGTCATACTATATACGATGAAAATATCTAAGAAGGTCTTCTTCTCGTGCTCGATGCGTGGCGGATTTGGACGAGTCGCACAGGAAGAGCTGAGGAGAATACCGGACATAATAGAAGAGCTGGGGATGGTGGTGATAAGCAGACATCAAACGAGCGAACGATTTTTGGAAAACGAGTCGCAATTGACAGATAAGGCGATTCACGATCGTGATTATGGATGGCTGAAAGATGCAGACCTGGTAATAGCAGAGATAACGAACCCGAGCCTCGGTGTCGGTGCCGAAATAGCAGATGCGGTTAATCTGGGTATTCCCGTGTTATGTGTATATAGAACAGAGTATGAACGCCAGATTTCGGCCTATATACGCGGTAAAGCGGGTGTTGTGTGTAGGCCATATTCAGATCATGACGAGCTAAAAGATGTGATCAGGGTTTTTATGCTTTGATTCTTGGATGTGCATATTATATATATAGGTAACTTTTTATCAATAGTAGTAGTAGTAGGTGATAAAATTGGTTTGGATACCTTAAAAGGTTTGTAAATGATGCGCACCTTAACAGTATTAGATGAAAGTAATAGAAGTAACGGATTTGACAAAGCGGTTCAATAGCAACGGTATTAGTTTTGCTGCTGTGGATCAGATCACGTTTACAGTGGAAGAGGGCGAGATATTTGCTTTACTTGGTCCTAATGGTGCCGGTAAGACGACATTGATAAAGATACTGACCACATTGTTGAAGCCCACATCGGGAATGGCGAAAGTAGCGGGCTTCGATGTTACCAAGGAAAAGGAAAAGGTAAGGGCGAGCATAGGGATCGTATTTCAAGAACCCGCTTTG
>JAPWVK010000019.1 GCA_029241965.1 Candidatus Methanophagales archaeon | reverse complement strand
GGTTGTCAGGAAAGAGGTGTTGGCATGGCAGGAATTCAGAAATAATAAAAATGCGAAAGTTAATTGGCAATTTACTTCCGAGGATGCCAGGATAAAGTTATCTCGCCTTTATCCGACACTTGAAAGTTGACATGACACTAGGTTAATTAATGCTTTATCCGAATTTGGAGGTCCAGAGGGCGAATTTTTTTCTTTAGCCTTCATTGTCACCCTATTGTCGGTTTTAGGTGGGGGTGGGGTAGCTTTATTTAAACCTCGGATTGGTGGAATTATGGCTATAGTCGGTATAATATTTTTCACAGTTATTACATTAGCAATACAGTCAGATTTGGGGGTTAACATATTCTCCTTAGTAGGTATTGGATACTACATTGCTTGGATAGGGTCAATTGTATCACTGTTTTCTGATAGAATAACGAGAAGCTTGGTAGGCTGAGTGGTAAAATAAGAATAGACACAAAGTTTAAATGCGCTGAGTCTATGAATTAGGCGTTGTTCTGTCAGTTTCTCTGAGGTACTGATGAATATTAGTGTGTGGTATCCTATCATCCCCTCTTCTTGAGCTCGTAAAAGTAGAGCATGGGCACCGAGCCGTGTTTCCTCCCAGACTTTGTCAATTATAGCCTTCTGTTCATCGCTGAGATACGTTTTCAGTTCTCTATTTGGATTCAACGTCGGAACTTCCTCTGTATCACAATAAATTTTGGTCTGTTACTGAATTCTACGCTCCGTTAGTCCGTGAATCTCTGAATCATTCTTTACTGAGAAATCCCAGGAACTTGCACGCTTTAGTATCCCTCTTATATCTGCCTTTGTACGTTTTACCAGGTTATCTGAAGACATGATCCGGCGAAATGATTTTTGTGTTCCACCGGAAAAGCACCCGAAAAGTTTATATACGCTCGAAAAGCTATTATGGCTACATGTGCAAAACATCTGTTAGAAACATGTGAGAAAAGCAACTACAGTGAGACAAAAAAGATGAAGATGATGACAAAAACAAAGCTAAACCGGCTGGTCACGCAATCTAAACGTTTTACGCTCACATCACGTAAAGGGGGTAAAGAGGAAAGAGATGCGAAAATCAATTATTATCGCAGGAGTAGCGATATGCATCATTTGCACTGCGTTAATACTTGGCGTATTCTTTGCGCAAAGAGATGTGATACCTTCGCAGGATTTGACAATAAGCGATTATCCGAAAGTGTTTGCGAAGGGGGCTGTAATCGTGATTGGTGAAAACGCATCAGAAACAAAACATAGGAGATAGAAATCATGCAAAAGAATATGATGAAATTATTGGGTTGTTTGGTTGTGATTGTGATTTTGATGAGTATAGTGCCAACGGTTGTGGGTGCCCCCGTAACTTATGATAAGAACACCATCCTATGCGATCATGATTTTGCCTTCGCGAATTCACTAAGCGAAGCCGAAATCCAAGTCATCTTTGACGCTCGTAACAGCTTCTTCAAGGACTACATTGATTCTGCCACGAGCCAGCGTGCAAGTTGGGTCATTGCAGATCGAGCACAACACTACCAAATCAGTTCCCGCGTATTGTTGGCTAAGATGCAAGCAGAATCAAGTTCAGTTTGGGCATATCGGGATATGAACGAATATATGGACAAAGATGATATAGATAAGGGAACGCGTGTCGAATGGGTTCTATTCTACGGCTGGTCTGACACGACAATATATCCTCAGAGAATTTTGATTAACTCCTTTTTAAAGAATCCACTAAGACTTATTGCTCATATTTTCGATTTTTGGTATCTTTTTCTGTTTTTCACTCCACTTAACAGTTCATTTTCTCATTTTTCTCATTTTTCTCATTTTTTGTCGATAGCTACCGCTATCCTAT
>JAPWVK010000018.1 GCA_029241965.1 Candidatus Methanophagales archaeon | reverse complement strand
GCAGACTTTGTTTTTTCCAGCTCCAGTTCTATGCTGCGCCCCCAGCTTTCAAGTTCTTTTAGTAGCTCTGGTTCCAGTTCCTTGCCCGCATCAATATACTGGATATATAATTGCGCACCCATGGAGAACAGAACATCAACATAATTAAGGTTGTTAACATCGCACACGTCCTCAACCGAATACTTCACAATATAAAATCGTTTTTTTATTTCATCATCAGCGGCAAGCCGGTTTAGTTCTGTTGACTTACCGCATCCTCTATGACCAGAAAAGAAGTATTTGGGCTGCTGTCTGTGCTGACGCATAAGGGCTCTGATTAGCTTATTTAATGGCTTACCAGCTCGCTCTACGTGAAACGGGCAGTCAGCAGGTAAGGTAAAAAACGGGTCAAAGTTACTCCATGCAAGGTCGAGATTTTCGGCAACGATAAATTCTTCGGGCATCTTTACTCTTCACAAACAAATCTTAAGTTTCTGTGTAATAAAAGCTTTTCAAGAGTCACCCGAAAAAACCTTTATCCCCTCCGCCGTATTCTTCAACACCAAATACGCCAATTCCTGAGTAGTAAAAGCACCCAAACCACAATCAGGACCCACATATTTTATGCGGTCTCCGAAGATAGAATATGCATTCGCCAAACGTTTCTTAACCTGCTCAGGACTGTTATAATCATTAATTATGTTTTCCAAAACACCTTTATCCTTGAATGCGTTCGTATGATGTATCTCATCGTATTCCGCAGCCATGCTGAATATATCCGTCCTTGAAACACCGACACGTAGATATTTGTCGTATCTCTCCAGTTGTGCTTTATCTATTAGCGCTAAAAGCGACGGATTAGCTGCTGATTCCACACCTATCACGCTTATCCCCTCCACCTGGCACACGGTATCATAAAAGATAGGCGAATGGAGATGTATCTGCGTATCAACGCCCTTCTGAGCTGCATATTCGGAGGCGAGTTCAAGTGCTGTAATTATACCCTCTTCTTCTATACGGGGGTCTAATCCCATGCTTGGCTCGTCTAACGAAGCGCACACTACTTCGTAATTCTTCGCGCCTTCTATCGCATTTTTTATGAACCTGCCCACTGATTTCGCAATGTTTGATAACACATCTATATATACCGGTGGCGGAAATTGTTTATAATACAGCTCTATCGGACCGGTAACGCATATCCGGAGCTTCAGTTTTTCACCCGTCTTTTCCCGGTACTCCACCGCCATCTGCTCTAAAGCGTCCAGCTCGATTATCTTCGCCTCTGCTTCTTTTATGAGCAGCGGCGCTTCTGTCTTCTCAGCGTCCAGAATCGGATCGTTAAACTGGGTGATCATGTTCTGGAATTGCGGATATGTAGGAACTTCAACACCTGCGTTTAGTTTCTGTTTTAGGGCTTCTGTTAATAATTCGTACAACGCGTTTTTGTGTGAGGGGACGTCAGCAAAAGCTTCTTTTAGCCAAGCCTTTGTTGTTCCTTCGGGCAGCGGGTAACTTCCGATGTCGTCGAATATTGGTCTTTTCATGGTTCTGCTCATTATCTATTATTAGTGTATTTATAATAAGTTTTCTCATGTGGTGACCATGAGACGCACCAGAATGATAGAAAGCACATGCAAAGGTGCCTTTGGTTGTATGTGGTTCGGAGGGTAAATAGAAGGCTGATAAAATAGGATAACCTCTTTGTTCAATGGTTATTCAGGCGATACGTGAAGGAATATGGACGATATTCGTGAAAGTATTAAACCTTTTTATATGGCGATAACATTTATAAGATAGCTCACCCTATTTACGAACAAGAAAAGAGGGTTTTCTAAATGAAAGTTAAGGATGAGAAAATTTACAACGGCATGAAAGAATTAAGGGGAGTTTGGGATGAATAATATGATTAATAATGGAATTAAAAGTTTTATTTGCCAATCTTATTTGATTTACTTGCTGTTATTCATAGTGATTTTGTTTATTTTTGGTGTGATTATATTCTGTCAATTTGGCGTAAGTATTTTTTTAAACGCTTCGCTAAACAGCTCCAGATATTTATTAAGTGCTATGGCACAATCCTTAGCGGCAATTCTTGCTATCGTTCTGGGCTTTTCTTTTGTTGCCCTCCAATATTCAGCAAAATTCGGGAGTCCTAGGGTTCTTGATCTGTTTTTAAAAAGCAGGGCTTTTTGGGTGCTCTTGATAATCTATGGCTTCTCGATACTTTACGATTTGGTTTTATTAAGAATGCTTACTGAAGAAACCGTAGCAGCTTTAGTAATGTGGATAAACTTCAGTGTTATTCTGACTGTTATATCCTTCCTATTTTTATTCTATTATGCCTATGAGACAATAGACCAACTCAAACCAGAAAGAATTATTCAAAGGATTGTAAAACACAAAACCGAGGATGTGGAAAGTTTTAAACAAGATACGATTTTACCCGTTGCAGATATTCTAAATCAAGCTCTAAGAGCTAACGACCCCCATACTCTGAAAGTTGGATTAGATGCATTAGAAAGACTAAACATTGACAGAATTGGATCGAATATAGATAGTAAGGACCTGTTTAGAAAAAATGTGCCACCTACATTTTCAGTGAATTTACGAGGCGTGTTTCCTCTTTAAGTAACTCACTCCTGCCAATTTTCTTCAAAGTATCCGTTATCGCCTTCGTTACATTGAGGTACCATGTCTTTGTT
>JAPWVK010000017.1 GCA_029241965.1 Candidatus Methanophagales archaeon | reverse complement strand
CTCTATCATAACGATTGGTTGAATGATAGACATAGTAATTTGAGCCCTGCGTCTTAATTTCGATGCACTTTTTACCCTCGTGTCGTTGATTCTCTAGCCACTTTCTTGCCCACTCTTCTATGTTCCTCATATAGAGAAATGGGGAACATACTAATAAAAACCTTTTTGGTTTTATCCTTTCGTTAAATGCTAAGATCAGACTTTATAGGGTAGTTAAGCAATATATGTGCCCTATGATTTGACGAAGTTAAGGTTCAATATCAAAATATCTATCCCATAAATCGGATGCGCTCGTTCTTTTTGTCGTCAACATATCTCCAAGTTCATCAAGATGCTCCTTTGCCAATTTTTTAGCATCTTCTAACTTTCCTTCCTCTTTTCTCTCCTTAATACCACCTAACTCCCCTCCTAAATCTTTTAGCATCCATCCTACAATCATTAACTCTTCTCTGTCTTCAACTAAAAGATTGGACATGATTCTATTTCCAATAACATTAACCATTTCAAACTCTTCGTCATCAATAGCGTTTTTAGCGACTTTAAGGTCTTGTCTGATGACATTAGTTGTAGTATCCATATTTGCGCACCTCAATTATTCCTTCTATAGATATTATATAAAAAGGTTTTCCATTCAAACGTTTCTCCGAAGCAAAGCAAAAGTATTCCAATGAAACACATTTCAGATGCAGAATTTATATTAAGAGTAAAGGAGAGGTAAAGAACATGACATCACCAATACAGAACCGAAAATACGCGAATGAAATAACAGCAGCAAATGAAGGCGAACGAGTGAGCATCGCGGGCTGGGTGCATGAGAAGAGGGACTTAGGTGGGGTCTTCTTTCTTGTTGTACGCGACATCGGCGGCTTTGCTCAAGTTACGTTGATCCGTAAAAAGACAGACAAAGAGCTATTTGAACGTGTGAAACGAGTTCCTCGTGAATCCGTGGTAGCGATAGAAGGGAAAGTAAAGAGCGAGCAGAAAGCGCCAAACGGCTATGAAATAGTGCCCGAACGAATGGAAGTGCTGAGCGAGGCATCGCAGGTTTTACCGCTGGATACGACGGGCAAAGTGGGTGCGGAGCTGGATACAAGATTGGATGCAAGGTTCATGGACCTGAGAACAGAGAGAACAAAGCACATCTTTATTATTCGCAGTCACGTCCTTAAAGCGATAAGAGATTTCCTTGATGAACGCGGGTTTATAGAATTAAACACGCCGAAGATAGTAAGTGCAGCGACGGAAGGCGGCACCGCGCTATTTCCAATATCTTATTTTGAACGAGAAGCGTTCTTAAACCAGAGCCCGCAGCTTTACAAACAGATGCTCATGGCTTCTGGCTTTGACCGCGTGTACGAGATAGCGCCGATATTCCGTGCTGAGGAGCATGACACCACGAAACACCTGAATGAAGCTACTTCGATAGATATAGAAGTTGCATTCGTGGACCATGAGTACGTGATGACGCTATTAGAGGAGCTTGTTGCGTTTGTATATTCAAAAGTTGCGGATTATCCTGGTTTAGCAAAGCTGAATTTGAACCTGGAAGTCCCGAAGACACCTTTCAGACGTATAACATATGACGAAGCAATAGAACTACTTTCCGGTGCGGGTGAGGAGATAGAATGGGGCGAAGACTTTAGCACATCTGCTGAGCACACCCTGGGCAAGATAATAGGCGAACTTTATTTCATTACGGATTGGCCCTGCGCGATAAAGCCGTTTTATGCGCAACCTGCTGCGGGAGGTACCTGCAATGCGTTTGACCTGATGCACCCCCGATTGGAGTTGTCTTCGGGCTCGCAGCGTGTCCATTCGTACGAGTTGTTGGAGAAGAACATAGAATTAAAAGGGTTGAGTGCCGATAGTTTTGAGTTTTATCTTGATGCGTTCCGTTATGGGATGCCGCCACATGCCGGTTGGGGGCTTGGTGCGGAAAGACTGCTGATGTGCATGCTGGAGATAGGAAACATAAGAGAGGTAGTGCTTTTCCCGCGCGATAGGAGAAGGCTGGTGCCATAGTTACGAATTTACGAATTACGGGTCATGCTTCGCGGGCATTTATGTACTTCTTCGATATCCGGAGATTTCAGAGGGAGAGGAAAAAACCACAAAATTTATATATAGAGTGTAACAGAATATTCAGCAGAGGTGAAAGATGTATGGCAACTGAAGCTGAAGCTGATAAAGAAGTAGAAGTAATAGAGGAAGCAAAAGAAGTCGTAGAAGAAGTAAAGGAAGAAGAGGCTAAGGATAAGAAGAAGTCGGGAACAAAAACGGAAGAGGCGACAAGGCGCGTGATGGAATCAATAAAAGACCAGGTTGAGAAGTCACTTTTAGAGAAGATAGAGGAGAAGGAGGTGGATGTGGTTCCAGAAGCGTTAGTGATAGGGGGCGGAATAGCGGGTATGTATGCTGCATTGGACATCGCAGATGCCGGGTTCAAGGTGCATCTAGTGGAAAGATTACCTTCCATTGGTGGACACATGGCACAGCTTGATAAGACTTTTCCAACGCTTGATTGTTCTGCCTGT
>JAPWVK010000016.1 GCA_029241965.1 Candidatus Methanophagales archaeon | reverse complement strand
TCCTTATATTTAGAAAATACTATCGCAAATGAGTACAAAACGGTTTTAAATAACTATAACAAAAATTATCTGAAAAAGGGGTAAAAATAGTAAATTGATTTATTAATGGGGATAGGATAGGTCTGCTTCCAGAGGCTCAGAATAAGCTTTAACGATGTTAATGTCCGAAGGGATTTTAGCTATTATATAATTAGCAAAATCTGCAACTAGTTTTTTTATATCAACTATTTCAGCTATTTTAGTACCAGATAAGGTTGTTTTTTTCATCAGATTTTTATCAATTAAATTAATGAAAGTTGATTTTTCAGCGTTTACTATGTCCTGAGTAAGTCTATCAAAGTCGCAAGAACTAACTATTTTCTGAAAGAATTTTACTGGATCCGCCGGCGGGTCATTTACATATATAGCATTTGCGAATTTTAATTGTCCATTGATGTCATTTTCCAAGGAAAAAAGTAATCTGGTTTTCCCTGTTCCATTATCACCAATAATTGTTAATCCCTGCCATTTTTTCGTGGCTGTAACTGAATCAACAAAAGCAACTATTTCTTTCGTTAATTTAGGTGAAATCTCAACATAAGGGTGATCTTTTGAAGGGGCGCCCCCTATTGGAAACGGATTAGATTTTAATCCAAATTTTTTGTAACTATTTAGTATTTCCTCTTCCTGCTTTAGCTCAAAAATTCGAGTCATGCTAACGATCCTCCGAAAGTTTTACATAAAAATATATTATACTGTTATTTGATTTTATTCCTTCTCTTTCGACTTCTGGCCTTATTGTAGTAGCAGTACTAAGTTGAAATGTTTCAGGATACTTTTTGATATAAGCCAAAAATAATTTGTCAAATTGTGATTTTGAAATATCGTTCTCAATACAGAAAAGATTTCTTACTTTAGGTATTTCAACCCATTCGGATGGTTTCCTCTTCCCGTTAATGGCCCTAAAAACAGTTGGTTTTATCCTTTTAGTAAACTTTTCAAAACTTACTTCTGCACCAATAACATGGTAACATACCTTATCGTCTTTGTATTTATCTATTATAGGAAGCGTTTCAAGAACTTTTAAACCCAGTAGCCAGTTATAAATCAATCTAGATTCTCGTTCTACAACACTTTGACTAACTTTTCTATATTCAAGATATTTTTTTGTAATTTCATCTTTTGTTAAACATACTCCAGAGGATAATCTCCGATTGGTGATGTCAAAGTTGAAAACAACGAGCATAAATTTTCTTATAAATCCTAATTTAAGAAATTCCCTCCTAATAATTTGACAATCATTATCAGTTATAAATTCAGTTTTACTTAATTTAGACTTTATGACCTCCCCTTCGCTGGTAGATATAATAAAATCGTTTTTATAATGAGCCCATCCCAATATATCTAACAACTTTAAATACTCTAAAAAATAACTTCTCTTACCTATTTCGCATATAGCCATCAGTTCATTGATTGTGATTTCATCTTTTAAATACAACATAATTTTTTTAAGATTTAAGAGGCTAGCAGCTCTAGGGACTCTATTAACTGCCTTATCAATAACAAAGTTATTCAAAATATCTGTAAGTTGAAACTGAGTGTTTGAATACATTTTCCTTCCAGTTTCTTTCGATTTGTTTTCAGCACTAACCAAAATCACTCACCTCTCAAAGGGTATTTTTCTACCCACCCCTTTGAAACTTCACAAACTCATAAAATTTTCTCTTCAGAATAATAATCCCCCCTTTATATCTCTTTCTTCTATCTGCTTTATCATAACAAACACCCTCATCTATATGTACATATCCACTATAATAAAGGTTCCCCCTTTTATGCGCAGTAATCGTTGAACTCAAAGTTAAAGCAAGCCTAAGCCCCTCGCATGCTCTCCTCGCTTTTTCGCCAAAATATCATTTACGCTCTAAATCCTCGCTGATACTGCTGAACTGTTCCAAAGCAGATTCAAGATTCTCTGCAATTTTACTTGCAAGAACATCTATAAAGCAATTTTACTCTACAACATGACAGTTAGCAACAATTTATACCCTTCCACACATCCTTTATCGCATCCGACACCTTGCCCTCCGAGAATTCAACCACCGGCATACCCGCAACCATTGCCTCGGTGACCACGGGATCATAAGGGATGTTTCCAACCATCTCAACTCCTCGCTGCCGGCAAAACTCGGTAATCCTCCTGCTGTTCTCCTCATTAATGTCGTATTTGTTGATGCAGACGATTGAATCAATCCCAAAATGTCTGGTCACATCCAAGATTCGTGCGAGGTCATGCAGTCCGGACATCGTGGGCTCGGTAACGATGAGTGCAAGGTCCACGCCAGCCAAGGATGCAATTACTGGACAGCCGATGCCTGGCGCTCCGTCAATCAAAATGAGTTCACAATTTTCCTTTTCAGCAACCTGTTGTGCATTGTTTCTAACCACAGTGACGAGCTTCCCAGACGCTTCTTCCGCGATATTTAGCTGCGCATGCGCCATTGTGCCATACTTCGTTTTTGATATGAAAGAATACCCAGAGACCCGTT
>JAPWVK010000015.1 GCA_029241965.1 Candidatus Methanophagales archaeon | reverse complement strand
CTCATGAGATCTCCTACTGCTTTCCGTAGAATGAGCTTGGATTAGGCTGACAAGGCAGTAAACAAATTTTTAGAGCAAAAGCGAAGAAATTGCAGGAATAAAGGCAAATCAGAACGATTTGGTTGGCGGTTCCAGAGGCTCATATAACGTTTTGCGGATAAATCAGTCCTGCCTCTCAAAAACGAGATACCCGAAAAAACCGAAAACCTTTTCATGTCATGTTAGATATATCTAACCTAAAGTTAGAAATAAATAATAGGTTAAAAGAAAAATGGCGAAGCAAAAGCGTAAAAGAGAAGAGATAATTGTAATACGCAGAGTTGGTCTGTGAGGAATCTTTGGTATGTGGTGGTATATGAGCAGAAAAGGTGATATTGGATGAAAATACGAACAGATAAGAACATCTTACGATTCTCATGCATTGCTACTTTCTTGATCTTCACCGGCATCCTTATGATGTTCTTTCTTTCTAATCCCACATATTTCGGGATTGGTTTTGCCCTGACCATCATGGGGCTCATCGCGATTGTCTCAGCTATCATTGCAGCGGCAACACCAAAAGAAGATATGATACGGGATGAACGGTCTGTGAGAATCAATGAAAAAGCAGGTTATCATGCGTTCTGCATTCTCCTTGTGACCATGGCTCTTCTTCAATTAATAGGCATGGTCTGGAGATTAAACTTCAATTTTAAGGCGGTTATACCCGATCTCTTCATTGTCGGGGTAGGGTCATGGATCCTACTTCGATGGCACTACAATCAAAGGGGCGGCATCACGTGAAGACCAGAATCAAGGAATTCAGAGCGCGATACGATCTGACACAGGAAGAACTAGCAAAAAAAGTGGGTGTACGACGAGAAACAATTGTTTTTCTGGAGAAGGGCAAATACAACCCGTCTCTTAAATTAGCTTATGATATTGCAAAGGTTTTAAACTCAAACATAGAAGAGGTGTTTATATTTGACGATGGCACATAAAACGCTTGATATATTTAAAGAAGCACTTAAGAATGTCCGAACGCGGGTAATTAAATTTGTGCCTTGCTTTAAGACGCCAAAAGTATCGCTCTATACGACCTCCTACTGCCTTCAGTAGTAGTCGAATTAAAGCCTCTGACAAAAATTAGGTGTGAAAGAGGGAGAATTAGTGGAATAAAGGCAAATTAGGGTGTTATGGTTGGAGATTCCAGAGGCTCATCTTTATTTTGTTTATAATAAAACTTTGCTGTATAAAATAGTTCAATCGTTTTCTCTCGTTTCAAGATTAGGCACTTTGTGAAACATCAAACTATCATCTGATTTTGGGGGGGGGGGCTCAAGCGGCGGTCCAACAACCCAAAAATAGCAGAAAAAGAAAGGCAAATAGGGCTTTAAACCCCCAAAGAAGCGTTATTTTTACGATCAAAATCAATTGTGGGACTGCCTCTTAAACAAATCACCTTTTATTTTTACCGGTAGGTGAAAATGGGTATTAACCCCCTCAACAAACCACTCAAAAAACAATGACGTGTCAATCTCCAATCAGTCCAAGCGACATCTTACTGTTGATATGTCCTCTTGCCAATATAGATTGAGATATTCGTCTATTTTAGGTAAATATCTGTTTTCTGGATGTCGCTTTCGTGGCCTACGGTAGTTCATAAGCGAAGATATAAAGCACTTGCGGAGACTCATCAAGTATTATGTTCTGGCGGGGCATAAAACGGGTATGCCTGCAGGCCCGATGCCAAAACGGATTATTTTTGGTGCGGGTATAGAGGAAAAAATAAGTGCAGAGGCGAAAGAGTTGGTGCGATTGCAAGCACCGAAATACTTAGTATTAACCTGTTTAGAAAAAATGTGCCACCTACATTTTCAGTGAATTTACGAGGCGTGTTTCCTCTTTAAGTAACTCACTCCTGCCAATTTTCTTCAAAGTATCCGTTATCGCCTTCGTTACATTGAGGTACCATGTCTTTG
>JAPWVK010000014.1 GCA_029241965.1 Candidatus Methanophagales archaeon | reverse complement strand
TGCTGGCGTCAAACACGCGAAAAGAAAACCGCAAATATAGCTCATAATACAGTAAAAGCGCTCAGAACTTCACTTAAATCGTTCTGGAATAAACAACCTTTTAACTTGATTTTGTCCAATTATTTGTGCCCGTGACTATAGGTTAAAGTTACAGATGCAAGTATCCTAAAAGCATCCGATGAAGAAATGCTTGGAGTTTGTGGATGTAACTGGAAGAACATATAACGATTGGATACCTGCGATAAAGTTGGAGTGAAAGTTTAAAAAGAGGCGTAAAAAAAAGAATAAGGAACTCATTAAGAGTGTGGCTGAAGTTTGTAGCTAAAATGTTTTTCCCTGAGAGAACAAGAGAAGTGACTTTTAGTCCGCTTCTTGTAGTCAGTTTCAAAATCAAATCATTCTAAAGTTCGCGTGAGTTCTTTTGGTAGTTTAATAAGCATTGAGCGGTCTTATTTCCTTTTAAATCTATATATATGAGCAACTTCGTGAGCTGCTACTTCGTTAATATCGTCAAAATTGAGTACTGTTAACTGTCGGTTAGAAATACAGATCATGTTAACGTCAGGACGATAAGAGGCTAACTGTTCTGCGTTCTCGGCAGGACAACCATCAAAATTGACGTAAGGCCGTGGAAGATTCCTGTTCTCGCATATTCTACTAACTACCACCATGAATTCCTTCTTTTTTCGTTTTAACAGTTGTATTTTAATTTTTCCGCTCACATACCCCTTACTTTTCTACATGCAATGGTATCCTCTCTTTTGTGGTGAAAAGAGGGTTGTAACACTTCTAAAAACAATTCACGGCGTATCCTGCATTTAAAATTGAGAAGAACGGAAAAAATTCGAATAACAATGATAGGAGAATGTTAAACGAAGGTATTAAAAGGACTATAACGGCGGTAAAACCTATAAGGATAGCCAAAAGTAACCATTTAATATTGTCCCAAAGTTCTGTCAATGTCTTTATACCCCGCTTGTTCGGATATTTTTTAACGTCTGTCCCAGCGTAATGTGCGGCACAGATCATTAGTCCACCTGAACAAACCAGGAGTATTCCTGTAAAAAATAATATTCTGCTGCGATCATGAGAGCCTTCAGACCAAAGAGAAGCACCCATACTTATTCCCAGAATACCAACTGCTATAAATATACTACCTAAAGTAAACCACATACCAAAAAATTTTGTTCCCTCCAACATATCCTTAATTTCTTGCAAACTTTCTTTGATATCTCTTATATCATTTTGAGGGACTTGCAGGACTTCTTTCTGCTTCTTAATGCTTTTACTCAAACTTTTTTCCTCTGTTTTTTCTTCTTTATCATTCAATTTATATTTGTTCTTTATATATTCTTCCCACATCTTGCCAAAAACAGTTAGATCACTAGAAATTATAGCCTCACGGGTATTTATCAGTGGTTTCACTCTCTTTTGATGGGGATAAAGATAATATTTCTTGTATATTAACTGAGGTAGACCCATTAAAATAATCATGGCCAAACACAGAATATAGAGTAAGATATCATCATTTCGAAATGCCGCGACTAAAACTGCAACTGCAGCACCAAAAAATGCTATTCTGATTGCTAGACCTATATACTCGTATGTAGTCAATTTCATCTCCTCTTTATTGATTTCACCACTCAAAAGCATTATCCAACCTTCGCGTGATAATGGGTGATCTTTTTCCCTTAAATCTTCTCCCCCCTCCTCAGGTTTCTTTCCTTCTTCCATCATTTTCATTTACCACCTCCTATTCTATTTCATCAGACGGCATAAATAGTTGTCAGCCAAAAAAGAACTTCTTTTTCTTCATATTTGTTTTAAAAACCCTTTCTGTATCACCACTAAAACATCATTCACCAGCTTTATAGCACGTTCAAACACCATATCACTGAGCTTCACCAAATGATTACTCCCCGTATAGCACACAAACCCCTTTTTCAATTCTACACACTATTAAAACTTCGCATTATTTCGATTGTGTGCAGCCCATTATATGCAATTTTAAGCACTATTCTTGATATGAAGTTTAAACACGGTAATGCGAAACGTTACTTTATACTGCATCTATGGAAGAGACAAAACAGCACCTTTTACCGGTAGCTCGTGTCAGACGCTATAGAATAAGATATAAGACACTCATAATAGCCAAAAATATTAACAGGTCACAAAAAATCCCTACTCCAAAGTTAGCGTCTTTGTTTTCAATTACTATAGCTTTCATAATTGGAACTATAAAACACCACAGTTATAACACTTTCTATCTCCTAAAACTAATTTATATATCCTATTAATTTTTGTTACAGATAGAACCTATTTCATAAGCTTTTTATTGCGTGGTAAACCAAAATACGTAAATCTGACATATCATGGTTATAACCTGAGTTTCAGCGTTGTATAGGCTACAACCTAAAAGAACTCATCAGTACAGTGGCCGTTACAAGAATAAAGGTTTGTCCGTTTTATTCTTGTTTTCGCTATGTAGCCCATATATAGGCTACATAGATATATAGCTTTC
>JAPWVK010000013.1 GCA_029241965.1 Candidatus Methanophagales archaeon | reverse complement strand
TATGACACCTACACATATATAAACTTCACCGTTGAAAAATATCGCAAATAATGAGTCTAATAGCACCAATATTGTATAAGAATGGATTTTTAGCGCGCATTCGATGATGTGTAGGTGGCACATCTAATTCTGTTCAGGTTAATACTATGTATCTATAGATTTTTATCTGCCCCTTGGTTTTGATGGATTGATCTTCATATGCCCGCTCAATTAATTAACCCTATTTAGAAGGGGGAGCACCGATAAGCCTTTTCTTAAAAGGTTTTAAAGAAAAAGTGTTGTGCTAATCCAATGGAATCTCGTGGTTTTTTTTCTCGTTTATAGAAATGCAATAACTCAGTTCTTTAAACCGTCATTTCCGCTCCATCCGGTATATATCCACATCTATGAACTTCTTTTCCTTTTTATGGAACCAGAACCTCCGTTTCAAAGGAAAGACGACTGGTAATCGAACAATCGCAGCATGAGGCACAAAACTTCTTAAAAACGATTCACTGCCTGCATTATGTATAGAATAAACAACCGGTGCGAGCTCAAAAGCTTTTTCCAAAAAGAATCTATCGGCATGCCTGTTTTTCCGCTGTGCGCCAAAAGGCGGATTCATTACTACTGTATCCGCTTCTCCTTTCACTTCTCGTACGTCACTCCTTCTGAAAGACACCTCCACACCCAAACTCTTGCTATTCGATTGCGCAACCTCTATCACCTTTTCATCACTGTCTATCCCTACTACTGTCTTCGCACCCAATAATTTCGCGCCTATCCCCAGTATTCCGTCACCACAACCGAGGTCATATACGACTTGATTTGCGATGTCGCCGTGCATGAAAGCGAAATGAAGTAATTCTGAAGCCACCGTAGCAGGCGTTGAATATTGCTCTTCGGTTACGTCTGGCTCCGTTATGTCCTCTACTTTTTCTAACAAGATTGCCAGTTCCTTCTTCTTCATCTCTGTAGTCGAACATTAAAAACAAAGGTATTTACTATTAGGCCAATAGTAAATCACAGAAACAGAATGTCTAATGGCGGTTTCGCAAAGAACCCTCTTCTCCCCGCCATTCGGTAAAGCATATCGAAAGCGTTTACCACATCTTTTGACATTTCGTAAGTGTATTGGTTCACATACATCAATGCGAATTTCTTTACAAGCTCTTTGTCCGCACCTCTTGAATATTTCATTGCATACTGCATTGCTTCTTCCACGTTATCCAGCGCATACTGCACGCTTTCGCGCAAAGCCACAAGAAATTCGCGTTGTGCACCCACGGGGATATCCCTTTTTATAGCGTTAATGCCGAGTGGCAGAGGCAATCCCGCTTTTTCATGCCACCAGTCCCATAAATCAAGCACTTTTACGAGCCCGTGCTGAGGATAGGTTATCTGCGCTTCGTGGATTACCAGTCCAGCATCTACTGCGCCTCGTTTCAGTGCAGGAACGACCTCGTTAAATTTCATTTCGACTGGTTGGAAGTCATCAACAGCCAGCTTTAGCAGCAGGTTCGCAGTAGTGTATTTTCCCGGCACTGCTATCCGTTTACCATTTATATCCATTCCGCTTCTTGCAACGACTACTGGGCCATACCCTTCACCGATACTCGCACCGGCTGATAAAATCCGATATTTGTTGTGGAGAAACGCATAAGCATGAGCGGAAAGTGCCGTGACATCAATCCCCCCAAGGAACGCTTTTCTGTTCAGCGTCTCAATGTCCGCCACAATATGCGTTATTTCAAAATTAACGGCTATTTTACCGTTTAGCAATCCGTAGAACATGAATGCGTCATCGGCATCTGGGGTATGTGCTATAATCATGGCTTTAATAAGGGGTGAATGATATAAAAAGGTTATGAAATGGTTTAACTAACCACAAGATTACGCTGATTTCCACGAGAAGCTTATTCTTTGAACAGGCTTCGCTGTTCCATTGCTTTAGCAATGCTGAAATAAAGCTTTACAAAAAAAATGTTTTCTTAGCACAGGTTCTTTTTCTAAAAGAAAGTGTTTTGAGAATCTTGTGGAATATCGTGGTTTTTTACATTTACTATATCAAACACAAAAAATCCAAACACAAATTTAAAAAAAGAAAGGGAGATAAACTCCCTAAATGTCTATTCTTATACCCCCAATCTTATTGCAGGTATCCAATCCTCATACACTGTTCCATTCGCATCTACGAATGTATCGCAAGTGATCGTTCCGCTTGCTACTGTCTTATTGGCTGCGTGTATAATCTGCGAATACGAGCCTGTACGAATGGTGTAGTTGTATGTTTCTCCTCTCACAAGTGTAAATTCCCATGCCGTCAAGTTGGTCTTGCAAACCCACAGATAGTGCAGTTATTTTATGGCTCTTCGCTATTTCATGTGGGTAAATGTAGTTAAGTGGCTGCCAAATAATCCAAAATTAGAAGAAAAAGGAGGTTAGATATTGCTTTAAATCTAAAAAGAAGGATTGAAAATGTTGGTAAGGTGATTGTAAGACCGCT
>JAPWVK010000012.1 GCA_029241965.1 Candidatus Methanophagales archaeon | reverse complement strand
GAAGTAAGTGCGCTAAGAGTTTCGCGCTCATCTTTGGCAAGTGTCACGATATATTTTTTCATATTCAATCATCCCTGATTTATTATGAAAAACATAGGTTATATCTCTTGCGACATTATAACCTTGACATGACACTAGCACCTTTTCGGAGAAACTTTTATGCCGTATTTCGTCCTGTAATTCAAATATTGTACTTAAAGGAAGCATATGGATAGATTGATACGACAAAAACAATAATAGCGGCTTAGGTGTGCAGTATATTCAAGCCTCTCCTGAAGATAGACCACCACGAGCACAAACAGTTAGTGGTTATACCAGATGAGGTTGCAAAACTATTAGAGTTGCAGAAAACGGATTTATCGAGCATAATTGGTATTGGAGCACACCTAAGTAAGAATTAAAGAAGCGTACAAATGAACGTTAGCCAAAAACGACTCAACCTTTTTATTCATCATAGAGCACCTTAATCTTAATATAAACGATGCACAAAAAGGAAATACCGGCGCATATATTCAGGGCGTATGACATAAGAGGAATTTATAATGAAGACCTGTACCCGGCGACGATGCTGAAGATAGGGCTTGCTTTGGGCACGTATGCGAAAGAGCGTGGTGAAACGAGCGTGGTTATTGGTAACGACATCCGAGCTACTTCTACATTGCTCTCGAATGCGTTTATCTCCGGTCTGCTTTCTGCAGGTATTGACGTGACCAATACCGGCACAACCTCGTTTGGTGCTTGTGCCTTCAGCGGCTGGCTGCTCAAGAAAGATATAACTGCATATGTGACCGCATCTCATCTACCGCCGGAATGGAACGGCGTGAAACTTTACACCGGCGAAGGAATAGGCTTCTCAGCCGAGGAGAACGAAAAGATACGGGACATCGTGCTGGCAGGAAAAGAAGAAGCTGTTTTGTGGCATGACGTTGGCAACTACCATGAAGTGGATTTGAGAGAGGAGTATATAGAATATATAGCGAAGAGATTTGACCGTGACATCTTTGACGGCAAAAGAGCCGTGCTGGACTGTGGAAACGGGAGCATGGGCTTGGTGGCGTTGGATGTTGCGAACCGAGTAAACTTAAAAGCCGATGCGCTGTTTCCGAACCCTGACCCTTCGTTTCCTAATAGACCTTCGGAGCCAACAGATGCGACTTTGGTCGCGTTAAAAGCCGAAGTGCCACGAAAGAAAGCGGATTTCGGTGCGGCTTTCGATGGCGATGGTGACAGGGTGGTAATTGTAGATGACCGTGGAAGAATGCTTAGTGCAGACCAGTGCGGCGTTATCATAGCCCGGGCGTTGTTAGAAGAGCGAACAGGAACTGTTTTAGCAAATGTTGAGTGCTCCATGCTGATCGAGCGTGAGTTGGAGAAGTTAGGTGGCAAGATAGAAAGAATACCGGTTGGGCATACTTTTTTAACGAAGGCAGCTAAAGAACGCGATGCGGTGCTTGGTATCGAATCGAGCGGGCATTATGTTATGCCCTCGTTCTTCCTGTTTGACGATGCGATGGTAATACCGTTGAAAATAGCAGAGATTTTAGTTAAAACAGGTAGGAAGTTGTCCGAGCTTGTGGACGAATTACCGGAGTTCCCCAAGCAGCGTACGAATCTTCAATGCGGCGAGGCTGTGAAGTTCGAGGTGATGCGGGTTCTTGCTGAGCGATTGGCAACCGAATATGGCGCGGATAGGATAAATACGATGGATGGGATACGAGTGGACATGGGCGAGAAGGGTTGGGCGCTTATACGGGCTTCTAATACTTCGGCTTTGATTAGGGTGACGGTGGAGGGTGCGACGGAAGAGATAAAGGATAAGTTAATGCTTGAATTCGTTGCGGTTACGGAAGAGGCGATAAAGCAAAAGGAACTTTCATGACCCACAGGGACACCCATGGACAGGAAAATGTATTTTCATACCAATGTGCGGTGAAAAGGAATATACAACATTGCGGACATATAGCCCACATTCCGCACTTTAAGTTTATAAAGACGGTATTTTCTGAATTTCAATCCGCTATGAACCGGTTATTTACGTAAGTTATACCGATTTACATTCGTATTGCAGATGACACTTCGGACTATCTTCTTTTTTTGTTATTCT
>JAPWVK010000011.1 GCA_029241965.1 Candidatus Methanophagales archaeon | reverse complement strand
TTCCACAGATTTTCACGAGAGAATAATAATAGTAACCAAGTTTTAGTGTTTTATTAACTACTTTATCAATTATTAACCCCTAATTCTTGTGTTAATCTTGTGAAATCTCGTGGTTTTTTACATCAGCTATACAAATACCTCATTTTTAATTCAGAAGCAAGGATGAATCTCATAGGTTACCTCCTTTTCCTTCAAGCCGAGAACGAAAGAGAAACAAGGGTTAATCAATCCAGCAGCTTTAAGCTCTGCGATTAAGTTTTCCTTTCCCTTTGATTTCACATATCCCTCTTTGTTTTCCTTTCCAAGAAATCAAGCTCCTTATCCTCTTTCAGATGTGCCTAATTTATAAATACACACTCTATACTCAAACCTTCCAATTTATTTTCAAGATTAGATACGTGTGCAGCACCGGTAATAACCACTATATTGTCATATTCTTCGGCTAATTCCCTTATCTTCTGAGCCATATATTCTTCTCTCCCTTCCCATACCTCCTTGATTTTTTGCGTATAGAGCCCAAGTGATTCTTCATACCTATTCCATTGCTCAGAATCCACTCCGCTTTTTTCCCTGATTTTTGATAGATCTCCAACGCTAGAAGCTATTGGTATGATTTTTCTGTATCTATCTGGGTCTGCTTTTACCAGATCCTGAAACGTTTTTACAACTTTCTCTTCCTTAATATCAGTATTAAATTCTTGGATAGTTCCAAAGATTTCATTTATAATCTCTCTCATATTCTTGTCGATCAGTTCAATCTTTGCACCTATTTCTTTTGCTCCTCCGATAGCTCCTCTAAAATCATCTCGTGACCTTCTGCCGAATAAATTTCCAAAAATTTCCATTATTTCACCTGGTAATTGGGAAGGTGGTTTACCTCGGATTATCTCTTCATATCTCTCCTGGTCAAGCTCAATTGCTACAACCTGCGGGCTTCTTTTGATAATTTCTTCTTTAACTCTATCTTTTACATCTGAAATATGGCTTGTCCCAATTATTGTCAATTTTTTATCCATTTTAACTTACCTCCTTTGATATTCGTTAATAAAATCATAAATCTGTTCTTCAATTGGTATATTCAATATTTTAATCATTATGATATTTACGATAATGTATTTTAGAATCACAAGAATCAAAATGAAAAAAATGAATAAAATTAAGCGCTTTTTCCAAATATTGAATTTTTTGTATTTTGGATAATATTTAACAAGTTTTTCGTCAACAAATTCTGTGACAGGAAGAACTTTAATAAAGAGCAATAATTCGAGAATCAAAATAAGGCTTAACGGCACATGTGTTTTGAAATGCAAAAAATAAATAATTATACCCGAAAGAATCACAAATTTTGCTATTTGATAAATCTGAGCTTTTGATTTTTGTTTCCGAGTTTTTGGTTTTCGAGCCATAATATATCCCTCAGCCTCTTGTGTCAAGTTTTTGATTATTATTTATTTATATTTATAAAATTCCCTTTCCCTTTTGATTTCACCTATCCCTGCTCGTTTTCCTTTCCAAAAAATCCGCAAGCTCCCCTACACCGTTCACCTCAAAATCGAGCGCTTCACCAACTAAACAGTTTCTAAATACCCTTTTATCTTCTGGTATGACGGATACAACCTTACTTTGATCAACCGAATCGAGAAGAAACCTCGCGGTTTCATCATCTGTCTTGTTCAGCACATAATATAACGGTTTACCCGCGCCCTCGCTGATTTTATTCACCTTCTCGGCAAGCCGGATTGATTCCTGAGAGGGGTCAATGACCATTAGAATGAGGTCACAACCAGCTTCTACACCTCTCCCAAAGTGCTCAACCCCTGCATCTGTGTCAACAAGTGCAAATTCCCTTTTACTCAACTCGAGCATGCGCAAGAAATCAGCGGATAAAGCATTAAATGGGCATGCACAACCTTCGCCGAAATCGCGAATCTTGCCTATCGCGATCAGATTTAACCCGCCCTTTTTACTCATGTAATCCTCCGGGATGTCACTCGCTCTTATCCCGTTGTTGAGACATCCCTGCTCCGGTGGAGGAAATCTATTATTACCTGCGAGTCTTCCGCCTCATAAATCCATATCGCGTCATACCTGCCCAGCGTATGATACACTTGCAGGAACTTGACGCCTGTGGGCGGATTTTTTAGTAACTCGTCGCCGAATTCCCTCGCATCTTCCACCATGCCTGGATTGACTCTCACGCTCGTTATGAACAACATCTTTTTTTTTTACACCTCCTGACATCTACCTAATAATTTAAGTATATAAAGTTATGTTCACCCCACATTCCGCACATTCTGAATAAAACAACCTACATATTTAAATTTGTGGGAAACGCCGAGTGATTATCCGATATTTTTAAATAGGTACTTCTTCTTATCGGGGTATGTGAGTAT
>JAPWVK010000010.1 GCA_029241965.1 Candidatus Methanophagales archaeon | reverse complement strand
TATCCCGGTATGGAGCCAACAAACAATCTCAGCGAGCAGGTTATCAGGGAGCATGTGCTCATGCGGAAGATAATAGGTACTTTTAGATCTGAGGCTGGCGCTGAATATTACCAGTACATCGCTTCGGTCTTCGCTACATGGTGGTTACAGGGAAAAGATGTCTACGCGGAACTCAAAAATTTGCTCGTCAATGAGCTTTGTTTGAAGTGAGCTATACAAATACTCTTTTTGTATTCAAGTGGATTGAAGTTTGACCTTGTTTTTTTCATTGGTATGGTACTTACAGGTCTTGGAGCAGCCGGGTTTAAATGGCCAAGTGTGGCTGAAGTTCTTGTTCACTGGGCAAAAAAACAAGAAAGAGCTAATAGTAATTATTCAAGACAAAGTCAAAGGAATACAAAAAATAGCAACCAGGTTCATACAAATTCTGGCGATGTCCATATTCATCAATACAAAAAATAAGAGCAACTAATCTCTACGCTGCGCTCACTTTGTTCGCTTGGGAACGCTGCGCTTTCGGGCTTCGCCCTCACCCTCGTATAACACGAGATAAAAGGAAAAATGCTCGGCTCGCAATTTCCCCAAATTTTCTCCACTACGCTCTGAAAAACATCTTTTATCCCTAACGGTTATCGGAAGTTAACGGAGGGACATAGAACTATCGGCCAAATAGTTTGGTGTATTCTTCTTCTGATAAACTATCTATGAATGTATTACCAATGATCACTCTGTTTGTCAGTGGGTGTGGCGATTCGGGCCTTGTGCATTCTTCTTCGGGCAACATTGGACGCTTATAGCTATCCTTAATCTCAACAACCAATCCATCTATCATATACTCTTCTCCTTTATATCTACACCTTATTTTTGCTAAAGGAACATTTAATGGCTCACCCATCTGCCAAAGATGCAGAATACCATCCATTTCTAAACCAAGAGCATCTGCTATTGATTTCTCTATAACACAATAAGATGATCCTGTATCCACCAACGCTTCAAATAATTCAAATTCTTTCTTTACGGCATTCCACAAATCAACATCTATTAGGATCATAGTAGATATTCTTCTTCACTCTCTGGGAGATATGTATAACACCACTTTTCTTTACATATCTTCCTTGCCACTTCATTTATCTTTAATGGATTTACTGGTCCGTCAAATGTTTTTATCACTTTATTTTCAGAGACGATGACGGTTTTTCCAATAAACTTATTTCTCAATTCCTTTATGTGCTTATTTACCCACTCTCTTGGTTCCATTTCTCCTCATTTATAGTTACTCTTATAAATAATAATAAATATTTTGAAAATATAAAGGTAACTAAATCGTCCCGAAGGCAATTTCAGATAATTTCGGTATATCTGCAATGCTTCGCATATCATTCCAAATTGGAGGTATATATACGAATTTCGTATATCCTTTCATTTTGGCAGTATGTATGAAGTACTTCGTATATACATCCCTCTGGATGAAAACCTTTTTCTCTTCAAAACGTTCCTCAATCATCCTTTTACACCTCCTAATTTCTTATTTCCAAACAACCTATCCAATGGTCTTTTTATCTTACCTTTATCCTTATTACTCTCATTGAGTATACATTTCTGTCGTCTTTTTGTTCTCAGCTCTTTACTGACCCTTCAAAGTGGAAATCTTTCTGTCTTTTGCCACCTTGAACTCTAGCCCTAACAATCCTCCTGAAATATTTCAGATCTTCTGTATCTCCGCCTTTGTCGCTAGCTTTATCCCTGCCTCGCTCAGCACGCGCGTAGCGCCTGATATGTCATCCACCCGGAGTATCAGCATCGCCCGCTCAGCTTTTGCAGTCACAAAAGCATACGCATACTCCACATTGATATTGTTCATACCCAGACTGTTAGCTATCTCGTAAAGCCCGCCGGGACTATCCTTTATCTCTACAGCAAGAACTTCCGTCACCGAGACCGTGAAGCCCTCATCACGGAGCACTTTATAGCCCCTATCCGTATCATCAACCACCATCCGGACAACGCCGAAGTCGCCTGCTTCTGCAATGGTCAATACGCGTATGTTCACATTAGCATCAGCTAATGCCTTTGCCACCCTTGCCATCCTGCCAGGCTTATTCTCCATAAAGATGGAAATCTGCTTTATTGCCACCATGTTCATTCACACCTCCCTATTGTCTATTACTCTCTGTGCTTTACCTTCCGAACGCGGGATCGTTCCCGGCTCCACCAACTCGACATTAGCCATAATATTAAGCACGCCCTTAAGCTGTTGGGATACCGCCTTGCTTAATGACATCAAGTCTGCGATTTTATCGCTGAACGCAGATTCCGTCACCTCGACCTTGACGGTCATAACATCCAGTGGCCCCTTCCGATCCACAATAATCATGTAATTGTC
>JAPWVK010000009.1 GCA_029241965.1 Candidatus Methanophagales archaeon | reverse complement strand
GATCTGAGGCTGGCGCTGAATATTACCAGTACATCGCTTCGGTCTTCGCTACATGGCGGTTACAGGGAAAAGATATCTACGATGAACTCAAAAATTTGCTCGTCAATGAGCTTTGTTTGAAGTGAGCTATACAAATACAAATAATTTAAACTAAGTGATTTATGATGAAAAATTGGAAAATTGGATCAATAATTGGTGGAATTTGGGGGCTGACAAGTAATAACCCTTTCAGGTGGAATGTGGCTTAATCCTTTGATAAGATTTACTTTTGGTTTGCCAACCACTCTTGCATTTTTTATTGCTGATATCTGGAATAGTCATATTGTGCTATTCTTGTTAGCACTTGTTATTGGTGCTTTAGTTGGCACTGGAGTTGGATATTTAGTTGATAAATACAAGAGGGTTATTATGATGAAAAGCAAAAAATTATTTTCTAGGATCTTAGCAATAATTATTGTGTTGGTCATTGTGATGGCTGGTGTCTGGTTTTCGTTAGATAAAACTACCCGGTGTGGTTTTATTTACGGAAAGAACATCTGCAATTTCTACGCTATGATGGATGTTGCTAACCATAACCCATCAATCTCAAATTTTGATGCAATGATGGATTTATGTGAAGATATGACAAGTGTTCCAAAAAAAGATGGTTGTTTTGAGTATGTTGCACAAACATTTACTCGAATAGATATAAATAAAGCAAAAGAAGCCTGTGATGAAATCAAAGGATTTGACGGTGTATATAGCAAGGAAAATTGCTACAGCAAGATATATTGGCAATCTACAAAAATAAAACCTACTAAAGAAATGGTTGAAAAGATAGTCTTACTTGAAAATGGAAAAAAAGAACAGATTGACATAAATAGTGAGGAAGGACTTGGAATAGCGAGTACGCTTACTCGCAAACTTCATGAACTAAATCTTCAATCAACCTGCGTTTTCAGTAAAGAAGATATTCAGGAAATAGAGCAAAAAGATAGAAGTATAATGCTATTTTTCAAGAAACCAATAGACATTACAATCTCTCAATGGGTTGAACCAGAAGAAAGATACCATATTCCTGTTGATGAAAGAGGTTATAGAATTTTGGATAATGTAGAGACTGCTATATTTATTTTAAAAGATAATTTAAATGAAGGTTTAGAGGCACATATTTTAGTTGGTCATGAAGTTGAAGAAAGAATAGGTTATAGTTGCTGGGTAATAAATATTAAAGAAGAAGGCAAACCAGAATTAGATAAAACTTGGATTGATGGAATAAACAGATTAGTGAAATAAGGCGGGCACTTCATAAGTATTAAAAAAACGCTCGGGGGCAAACTCTAAATTTTTCCTTCGGAACGTTGCACTAAATTTCAGCCCTTCGGGGAATATAACAAGGATTATGAGACTACGAAACCTTGCAGGTTTCTCCGTTCAAATTTTGCTCCGCAAAACTTCTCATAATCCTATATGTTATATTCAATTTGCCCCCTCGCTAGAAAGATGTTATTATTGGGAAGTGCCCGCTTTAAAAACAAATATTTAAATAATATAATTTAATACTAAATTTATGGTGAATATGAAAAACAAAAAAAATCTCAAGGCAGGTATTTTATTTGGGATTGTAGGTGGGATTGCAGGGTTCATTCTAACTCTTTTGCTTGGATACTTAGCTACTGGCACATTTGATTTGAGATTTCCTGCTGTAATGGGAATTGGATTTTTCGGTGGGGCATTTTTAGGGTCAGTATTAAGAGGGTTACAACAAACTGGTGATCAGAAGAAAGTAAATCCGATCGGATTTATGCTTTTGTGTTTGGTTTTGATTTTTATAACATATGATCTTATGAGTGGTAATATGAGTGGTCCAAATTGGAGAATGTACTTTACAGTGATACTTCCATTCGGATGGATTTATGTGGGATATGTTATAATCTCGTCACTTGTGAGAAAGGCAAACAAAGGGGGGCTTCCATGAACTCTCGTTCGCTATCGCTCACTCGATGCTATTGAACTTGCACAACAGCGGATAAAAGGGGAATCAAAGATTTCACAAAATTGCCTTCGGCAACTCCTTTTATCCGCAAAGCGTTATCTGAAATTGCACCGTATATCAAGATTTATTTTTATCCACAAAATTGATAATTAAAGATATGGTGGTAAAAATAAAAAATTTCCTTCACCTTGACTATCCCTGTGGCAAGACCACAGGGTATTACGCCAAGGTGATGCTGCTTCGCAGCACCGGAAATTTTTTATATACTTTACAAGGTCACCCTGTGGCAAGCCACAGGGAATT
>JAPWVK010000008.1 GCA_029241965.1 Candidatus Methanophagales archaeon | reverse complement strand
TTCTTTTATCTTCCCCTCCTTCTCACTTTTGTATCGCTTTTCTAACTCTTTTAAATCAATATTTTTTAACTCCATAAAATCATGTTATTGTCCTATTATTTATAGCCTACACTATACTTTATTTCGGTGGATGACAAATATCTTCTTTGTTTTCTAAACTCAGAACTTTTCAAGTTCTACAAAATAAATACATTCGTGGCTTTTGGAGATGCAAAAGGACGGGGGCGCTGCAAACTCGACTATAATAAGATGCAGAAAGTTCCAATCCAAAAAGTCCAAGAAAGTCAAAAAGAAGTTTTTAAAAATCTTGCAGACTACATGATCTTCCTGAACGAAACAGAAGAGAGAAGAAAAACTGAGACAGAATTGGTTGAATTCATTGACAGCGAAATAATAGATTCCCTTGTTTACGAACTTTACTTCAAAGAAAAACTTGGAACAGATCTTATTGGACTTGTTGAGCCTTATCTGGTGAATATTGAAGAAATAGATGATGAAGTGAGGTTGAATATGATAGAAGAGGTTGTGGGTAAGATCAAGAAGGATAGAAAGGTTAAGAATGAGATTGAGAGGATTAAGGGGCATGAGTGGGTTAGGGTGGTGGAGAGGTGAACAATGAGTGAAATACCATTCAAACTAAAAGAGATGGTGGGATTTGATTGGGATTCGTTAAATGATACCCAAAAAGAAGATATTGTCAAGCATATTTTTGAGTTTCCTTTGTTGGGAAATGTGTCAAATAGATTCGGATTTGTAAAGTGTGAGAGGATCACTGAAAATCGAATTTATGGTTATTTCACTCAAGAACTTAAAGAGGAAAAGCATCGATACGATAATCAAAAAAAGGAGGAAAAATATGTTGATGAACCTTTTGAAGATTTCTTCTTTATCTTGCTATTTGATGCTGGGTTATGTTTGCTTCAGAGCAGAAAGATTAAGAATAGATCTATGCTGACAATTGAAGAGAGGTTTACCGAGGCGTTGAAAAAGATATTTAAAGAGCTTGGAATCAATTTTTATTATCTCGAAGATTGTTCATTGAAAATAGGAAAAGACGAATTTATAAGGATTTTTAATACAGAAAATATATTATCTTTGAGAGTTAATTCATTAAAAGGGAGAACTATTCCAGAGGAGTTTAAAATCTTTAATCCAGAAATCGAAAAAGATCGTATAATTAGAGCTTATCACAATGACGATTTCAGGCATCTCGATGAGATTTCTGGTTCTGCGAATCGTGGTGGTGGGCTTCAGGAGTCAAAGTTTTCTGAAATTATATTGCATACAGGAGAGCCGAGAGAGATAGGATTTATTGGGCCGAATAGAGAGAAAACAATTGTGAGAGATAAAATTGGTCCGTCAGTTTCATTAGATATTGATGTAGAATCGCCAAAAAGAAGAGATATACAAAGAGAGGTAGAGAAGTCTTTTTCAAAAGGTATATTGGCAAGGATTACACAAAAAGTAAAAGTGAAAGAGGGTAGAAATACAACGTTTAATGAATTTATTGGCGAGGAAAATGATAAGAAATAAAGTAGAAGAGGCAGTTAAGGCTTTGAAAGCAGGAAAAGGATACGAAGAACTCACTTTGGATCAGTTTAGGGATGTTTATCATAAAATCATAAATCGAAAAATTCTGAGCGATCACACTGTTTTTGCTGTTTTTATTGAAGATCGGATATTTATCAGTTTTCCAGAAAAACCTAAGGTGAAGTTTGTAATCAGAAAAGATAAAGGATTTTTCGTTGAAGAAGATTTAAATTTCGTTGCCAACTTGGAACCGCTGGGCACATATGAGGGAGAACATAGATTTAGGACTTTTATAAAAGAAGAATTTAGATTGAATTGGTGCAAGCTAATCGTCATATTTTTCTCAACCCTCACTTTGTTTTCCATCGCTAATAATGTTGAGATGCTTCAGAGAGTGAATGAAATGATCCTTGCAAGTGTTACAATCTTTATTTCTATATTCTTATTGTTTGTCGTCTCTCAAAGAGGGTATAAAAACGAATTTAAATTTATGAAAGATAATACGTAACTACTCACCCCCGGTGTCAATCATATAGAACTGACTGAAGGAATAAATGGAGACCCTCGAAACGCATCGTGGATAGCATCGAGGACACGGCGCCCGTTCTTCCGCGCTGTGGAGATATACCCACGAATACTACAGA
>JAPWVK010000007.1 GCA_029241965.1 Candidatus Methanophagales archaeon | reverse complement strand
TCTACCCCATCCACTTTTTCATACGAAATAGCGAGAGAATAGCGAAAAAAGAAGATAGTCCGAAGTGTCATCTGCAATACGAATGTAAATCGGTATAACTTACCTTAATTAACCGGTTCATAGCGGATTGAAATTCAGAAAATACCGTCTTTATAAACTTAAAGTGCGGAATGTGGGGTAGATAAAATATCTTCTGATTTAAGGTTCTCCAAGCTAAAATCCAGTAACTTGATAACCGATGCGCTGTTAAAAGCTATGAGGAGTAAGAACAATTCGGAAGAAAGTACTGAGATTGATAACCAGATAAAAAAGATTAGAAAATCGATTAAAAGACGGATTTTGTAATCGTTACATCCACATCCATTGGGATTAAATCTCTCAGCTCTTTTCCATTTAATATGAAAGAATAAATGTCGAGAAGTCTGTTAGCATCCTTGCTCTCTCTAAATGATATGATATGTTCCTCATCACGGCTGCTTATTCTCATCTTAATTTCTGGAGCTACCTTAAAATTCATTGATCTAAACTCTTTTATATCTATTTCTTTACCGATAAATTGTTTCATATTAATTTTTCGCTTTTCAAGAATAGAAATCTCAATAGAGAATTCTTTATCAGAAATAAACGAACAGATTTTTTTCGAAATTTTATCCAACAAAACAATCGCTTTTTCGGTCTCTTCAGGATATATTCTGAGTGTGATAGTAACGATACCCGTTTTTGATATGCCGATTTCGATGTCTTCATCTTTGTCAACAAAATTGTACCAATCCCTTGATGTGTGAAAGTTAAAATTTTTAAGGAATGCTTTAATAGACGATATTTGGCTTGTGCTTACAATAACTTCTTCTTTTGGAATTACCACATAATCTATAAGATTTTTATTCATTAGCATCCTCCTTCAACCCTTCTAATTTTCCGATAGTTCTATCTCTGTCTTCTTCAGCGGTTTCTTCTCGCTTTATCATCTCTGATAAATCTGAATCAACGTACATCAAAGCACTTTTCTTAGTGGTGGATGCACTCTCAATTTCAGTAATGTGTTTTGTAAGTCTGTCAGCATCCTCTTTCGTTCCTTTCTCTAAAAAATCCTCTCGAATTCCCGTAAGTGTATTAACTATCTCTGTTTTCGATCTATCTTCCTGTAATCGTTCAAGCGTAATTTGTGATCTGGCTTGCCTATATCCCCCTGCACGTGAAAGCACTTGTTTTTTAGGTGTTGGTAAGTCTAAATTGGCTATTATTTCCTGTAAATGAAACTCTACCTAATTCATAATTGCCTTTTTTACCTCTTCCTCTGAAGCATCTGGATAAAATTCTTTTATAATACTGAGTATCTCTTCTATCGCTTTGCTCATTGAAAGCCCCTTATTATGGTCAAATTTCGAAACTTTAACCTCATTCTAACTTTTTTTCGAATGATTTGGAAACAATGTCCCCTATCTTCTCTTTAGCCTTTTCGGAAATCTCTATTTTTCTCTCAACAATGACACGTGGAGGTTCTAAATAATTGATAAAGAATTTTCTGTAATCAGATCCAAGCTTGCCTAAAATATGATTTGAATGCCCATATATATCTTCCACCCGCCCATTTTTAATCATGGAAGCCATTTTATATATTCCGTCAATGTATTCATCTATTTTTGATTTGAATCTACGTTCATCTTCAATCTTTCCATCAACCCCCTCTTCATACATTAAATATCTATGGTAATGGTACAATGCTCTAAAAACAAGATAGACAATTATTGCTTCTTTGCCACCATGTTCATTTACAATGCGGGAAAGATCATTTGCAACACTCGGTATTAATTGGTTATTTTTCTTAAGTAATAGTTCTCTATTTGAATGAAGATGCTCGATCAGCATTATAGCGGCTCTCTTCGAAAATTCATGTTCTTCTTTATACTCATCAGCCTCTGATCTAGAGAGAATATCCTTTCTTATCTTCTTTTCAATCCTTAACTTCGAATCGTTTTAGGGAACATAAGCAATCCAAGTGCCTCATCCAGGTCCATCACCTTCTTTGGAACCTCAGAGATAATGCCGCGCCCACGTATTTCAAGATGGTAGACCTTGCTGTATTTGAATAGCAGATCAATCGGCGTGAACTTATGATTGAGTTTCGCGATCTTTAAGTGCTGTTCCAACTTA
>JAPWVK010000006.1 GCA_029241965.1 Candidatus Methanophagales archaeon | reverse complement strand
TGGAAGTAAGTGCGCTAAGAGTTTCGCGCTCATCTTTGGCAAGTGTCACGATATATTTTTTCATATTCAATCATCCCTGATTTATTATGAAAAACATAGGTTATATCTCTTGCGACATTATAACCTTGACATGACACTAGTGATGTTTACAATCTTTGCCGTTCTTATAGTACTTATCTATTCGGTCAAGACTTATGCCGAGTTCGAAAGTCACATTGTGCAAGCACAGGTTTTGTTTAACGGGCCTTCCAAAAAGCAACTGATGAATCTTACAAAGACAGCACTTGAAAACCCTATCATAGGTCCGGTGAATATAGCAGAAGGTCTTGAACTAATAGCACAGAGAGGAGAAAAATTTTCAAGCGCTAAGGAAATAATAGTTGCAGCGGCCCATTTGAGTGTTGCTTTATCCGCCGATTTTCTAATGTGTATTGATATTCTTATTAAGCTCAAACGTTACTTTAAATTCTAGGGAGAATATGAAATAATTGCAGACAAGCTGTGTGTTGCAGCGTCTCATGGCGTCCAAGTAGAAGAGGTAAATCAAGCGTTTGATGCGTTCAACAAAGAATGTTACTTTCCAGATAGAGTAACTATAGATGAGTTCTTAGCTATAATAGTCACATTGAGTAGATCTGAAAATAGAGGAGAAACTGCAGGTTCTGGCTTAGCAGGTCTTATTAACGGACTAACTGAGGCGCAACTTTCATGCAAAGGTGATAAGCTTTTGGAGAATTATGCATTGAAGCCTGATGCTGAGTCCATCAAAAGGTGGGCTGATAAAATGATTGTCATAACCGATAAGTATATAGAACTTAGCAAGCGATTCACAGCAAAATTCGAGTACCTTAATAAACAAATCTTGCAACTAGGCCAACAGGGTGTCAAGTTCTTCGCGAGTGATAATCCAATATTTGGCGAAATGGAAGACTTGTTGGGGGAGTTTTCGTTGGGCTTGCAACAACTTCGACATGAGGTCAATACCATAACTCCACCAGACGGAATGAAATCGTATCAGAACCAAATTTCAGAATCTTTTGAGATACAAATTCCTGGAATTGCTAACGCAAAGGTGGGAATTGAATCTTTGGACTTTTCCAAGTTCGGAAGAGCTATGCAACAGAATCAAGAAGGGGTTGCCAAAATGATGAATGTAGCCAAAGAACTTCAAAAGAGATTGGGAATAGTTAGGCGATAACTTTCAAAAATAACAGATGTAATGCTTCCTACGAAGATTTGTCTTTTGGCAGACGATGAGCACGGTGGATAACATGGTGTTTTGGGTCGCTATCGCTTCCCAAAATTTGTGCCGATTTGCTTTTATATTTTCCAAACGAGGGAGCACAAACTTCTTTTACCTGGAAACGTTATCTATCACCACGAGAAAAATATTGGTAGGAGAAACAACCCCATGAAATTATTCCAAGTTGATGCATTCACCACAGAGCCTTTTACCGGTAATCCCGCAGGAGTATGCATCTTATCCGAGACCATTCCCGAATCCGATATGTTGAAGATCGCGAAAGAACTGAATCTACCCGAAACCGCATTTCTGCATAAAAACGATGGTGGCTATAACTTACGCTGGTTCACGCTCAACCCAAAACAGAAATTGAACTTTGTGGCCACGCAACGCTGGCTGCAGCCCATACCCTATGGGAAACCGGAACTCTAAATCAAGACACCCCAGCCAGTTTTGATTTTGTAGCTTTTCAGTTGTCTGAACGAGGAGGCGTTATAAAAGTCCGAGTAAAATCCAATCGAGTTATTTTGAGTGGACAGACAGTAACAGTAATAAAAGGAGAGATATTATAAAAGTAATAGGAGAAATGTATATGGATGGAACTATTCGAGCTAATATTAGTTCGGGATTACATGTTGCAATCGTATCAAGAAAGCACCCTTCGGGTGCAAATCAATTGTTAGCTGCGGCTAAGCAGAGGATGATTCCAATCTGATAATTTGCATCCAAAAACTTCGTTTTCTATCGGAGGTCCCTTCTCATAGCACACAAATGTCATTTTTCTTC
>JAPWVK010000005.1 GCA_029241965.1 Candidatus Methanophagales archaeon | reverse complement strand
CTGAAGGAGCGGATGTGTTCTGTAGTATTCGTGGGTATATCTCTACAGCGCGGAAGAACGGGTGTCGTGTCCTCGATGCTATTCACGATGCGCTTAGAGGGTCTCCATTTATTCCTTCAGTCTGTTCTATATGATTGACACCGGGGGTGAGTAGTTACATTAATTTTTGTATATAAAGTATAACTTAATTTTGTCGAGTAGAACTCATAGCCACTTCCTCCCGGAAGCTGCTATGAGCCCCCTCACAGAACCGGACTTGATGTTTTCCCTCATCCGGCTCTTCAGAAGAACCTCCCTACCATTTTCGGGATAGGTTATGAGTCCAGTTTTGTTACCATCCTTAACCCGCCTCTTTGTGCGGTGGATGTGTCCCAGACCCAACGGTTCAACCGCCAGCCCCTTCCCTCCATAGGCATTACCCTGCTTCATCGGTACTATGAGCTGGTCCGACTCTCCGAGTGTCGTTTGTGCTATCTTGCCGTCTATAGGCTTGATAGGACATACTCCCCATAGGAGAACACTCTGGCTCTCCCGTTTCCCATAATATCCATTTGATACCGTGCCACGGTCTTAGACCCCGCTGGGCTCTCATCGCCTTGCCCTGTCCACTTCGGACTATCGGCGCTGAGAGTGCTGCCTTCCGTCAAATGAACAACGTCGGCCTCTGGGACAACGAATATTTCGGGGCGGAATCCCTTCATTTGCGTTGCAGCCCAGTATCCCATACCCCTGGCTTCACCACAGCCTTTTACCAGACTGAATGCAAGGTTCAGTTCTGAAGTGGCGGCTAACCTTTCCTCATGTTGGATTTTCACCAACTGGCTATTATGAACTTTGCTCGGCACACTCATACTAATTCCTCCTTTCATATTTAAGCTATCAGGGGCGGATAGTTAAAAAGATTGCGAAAAAACGATTAAATAGAGGGTGTGAAGGTAAGTTATTAACTAATTCTATGAGAATAAAAGACATCTCAAAAGAGAACAGACCAAGAGAACAATTTTTAAAAAGTGGTGCGGCCAGTTTAAGTGATGCAGAATTGCTTGCAGTTATTCTTCAGACTGGAACCAAAGACGAAAATGCAATTGACATGTCAAATTGTGGATCTCCACAAGATTGTGTGGGTAACTTTATTTTCCCTCTGTTTTATTTAACCGCATGGATGACAAAAAGCTTATGCAGATTACACTGGGGGTACCATCCCCATGGTTCGTGAAAAGCGTTGAACTGAACACATCAGAAGAACGGATAGATATCTATTTCGATTTCATCAAAGGCAGTGAGTTCGCTTGCCCGATTTGCAATAAACCGTGTAAAATAAACGACACAAAAGAAAGGAGTTGGAAGCATCTTCCTCTATTCCATTAGGAATCTTATATCTACGCTAGAGTTCCAAGGACGAAATGCGAAGAGCATGGCACAAAAACCGTAGTCATTCCTTGGTCAAGACAGGATACCGGATTTACATCTCTCTTCGAGGCGGATGTTGTTGCCCTATGCAAAGAAATGCCTGTCGCGTCAGTAGCAGAGCGAGTCAAGATTCATGAAGAATCCGCGTGGAAAAAACTTGCCTATCACGTCAACGAAGCACTGGAACGTGTTGATTTATCACAGCTCGATACGATTGGCATAGATGAAATATCTGTTAAAAAAGGGCATAAGTACATTACTCTGTTTTACGATATTAAAAATGCGAAAGTGATTCATATAGAGGTGGGAAAGGGCAAAGATACGATTAAAAAGTTTAAAGATACAATTTCTAAGAAGATTAACCCCGAACAGATTAAATATATCGCTATGGACATGTCTCCGGCATTTATAAATGGTGCAAGCGAGTATTTTCAGACCTCAAAGATCGTTTTTGACAAATTTCACGTGATTCAGATGATGAATGATACCATCGACGATGTAAGACGCAAAGAATACAAAACGAATAAAACACTCGGTAAAACTAGGTTTATCTGGCTGAAGAACCCTGAAAATTTGTCGGATAAAGAGAAAAAGAAGCTGCATTCTATGAAAGAT
>JAPWVK010000004.1 GCA_029241965.1 Candidatus Methanophagales archaeon | reverse complement strand
GATATTTGTCAAATCTGAGTGGTCGTTTAAGGAAACCATACGCACCACATTCCACCGGCTCGCCAAGAAGACCACATTCATGACTGGCTGGTTAGCAAGATTTCAACCCTTTTTGTCTAATTTATTATGACATCAACTATACATTTCCTCCCGAATATCTGCATGGCACTTCTCACAGGGTACATTACTGCCGCTTTCTGAAAGGTCGTACCAGCTATGCTGCCCGCTGAATAAAGTTACTGTATGTGTCATGGCAACTGCAATTGCGGACACAACTGCAATTACCAAAAACATCCTTTTAAGAGTTAACATCCCCCTTCTCTTTTCGCCTCCCGAATCGTCAATAATATTACCGCCTCTAAGAAAGATTCCATACTCTTAACCCCTTTCTCTATTAACAGAAAGGGGGATTATCATTAATAAACCTTTCTATCTCTGCAAAAAAATAGCATATCTTGAGCAGTCCTCTCCCTGAACGATCACGCCGGTCACCGACAGAGAAGTCGTCGGCATTCTCCATGCCCGCATCAAAACGTATATACTCGTTCTTACGCGGGTTTTAACTTGTAGGATACCACCCTGCAGGAATCACCTCAAACTTCAAAGCATCCTTGAAAGGGAATGCGCGTTTTATTGCCTCTTGCTGGCTCATCTCCCCTGCCTGAGCTTTTTTCCAATCTGTTCTATTCATTGTGCCAAAAACGAAATAATCGTTACCTACAATTTCTGGTGCGTTCTGTTCGCAGCCGGCGGTAAGAAGACCTTCTAAATCGGTCTGTTTAACAATAATCAAATCACACTCAGGACAATACCGACCGGACTTGTTTAGAGAGAATAAATGTTTGGGATCCATGTGAATAACTAAGCAATACTTTCTGATTTTCGTTTCTCCTTCACACTTCGTACAACGTGTAAAAGCCATATCCTCCTAAGGATTCAAGAAGAAATAATGGCGTGCTCGTTTTAGTACCGTTTGTGTATTTTCTTTCTCCGATTTGTCAGACATCTACGGATACCACCCTATAATTCCTATCTTGTTTCATTTTTATGGCTTTCAGAGATTTCATAGCTTTAATTCAAATGGCTGCGTATTCTACAAAAAACCCATCTTTCGCCGTTTTTCCGGGTCACCAAAACTAATCTCTTCGACATCAAAATGCTCAGGATCAAACTCGCCACCCAACCACTCCAACATTTCTTCATACTCATCATGATTGGGATTTCCTAAGATTTCCAAAAGCTCGGCATAACCCCAGATCCCTCCACAATCTTCAGGTGGGCAAGCTCTTTTTCCTTTGATACAGATCGGATACGTAACACCTTCTTCGCGTGGGAGTATCTTTTCCAATTGTATCTTGTGCTCCCAGTTATCGCCAAAATCATAGGTATAATCTGCCGACCGATTTTCCATAGAGAAAAAGTCCACTAATTTTTGTTTCAATTCTGGAAGAACTTCTCTATCAAAATCTTCATCCTGGCTTCCTATACTCTGTTTTAAACCCGTTAACTGATTTACAAGCTCGAATTCATGTAGATGACAATCGTCCCAGCCCATAGCATCTTGAATAGCGACGTGCAGATCCCAAAATGTATACGTTTCCGGGACTTGTATTCGCCGCCAAATCGGTGGTTTAATACCTTTCAGCGTAATTTTAAATTGGAACACCTGGTTGTATTTCTTTTTCATCTGCGTTTCCTCCTTTAGAACCTTAACTTCGTCAAATCATAGGGCACATATATTGCCTAACTACCCTATAAAGTCTGATCTTAGCATTTAACGAAAGGATAAAACCAAAAAGGTTTTTATTAGTATGTTCCCCATTTCTCTATATGAGGAACATAGAAG
>JAPWVK010000003.1 GCA_029241965.1 Candidatus Methanophagales archaeon | reverse complement strand
GCTGGCGTCAAACACGCGAAAAGAAAACCGCAAATATAGCTCATAATACAGTAAAAGCGCTCAGAACTTCACTTAAATCGTTCTGGAATAAACAACCTTTTAACTTGATTTTGTCCAATTATTTGTGCCCGTGACTATACCATGCGGCGATCATCTGTGCAGTGGCTACGCCACACCTGACACCATTTGTTTGACCGTACAGCGGAACACCAAGCACCACTTGACCTCTAGCCCCTCCGATTTGTTCTTCAAGGCTCTTTAGTTCCTCTTCTGACAGGGTTCTTCCCGTTAAATCATCGATACCTAAAGATTTTGCCTTTTCCATTACAGAGCTTACAAATTTGTTGTCTTTTCCCCACTCAGCTATGCGCTGCGAATTCTCTTCTTCGGGTATACTCTCGTAAAGTGACCATACACCTATTTCTTCAGCTTCGGGCTTTTTATCAGGTACAATTGAATAATCTCCTGCATCTATGATCATCCTGCGTTTTTCCTCTGTCTCTGGTTGGTCAGCGAACGTCACCATTACGCCGATTTTCGGGTAACTATAACACACCAGTTTTACTGATACAATTGCCTCGTCATATTTCTGTTGTGCCAGCTCCTCAGCTTTCTCAATTGCGGTAGAAGCATTCCAGGGACGAGGTCCTATTGCTAATGTGTAAACTGAGGGTCCCAGTTCAGCACTCGCACTTGCTTTGATGCGCCCTACCATCTTGCCGTTCTTCTCTACCGAGAATTCGTAAAAGAGCTTTTTCCCGTTTATGTCGTATATTGTTAGAGGTTCCGGATTTACCATTGCTCCTCTCCATTTTTCAAGCCCGGGTGTGTGTGTTAATACCGCGTCCAACATATACACTGTTGCATGCTCCAAAGCTTTCTTTTCTGATACAACGTAGCTATGCTCATCAGGTGAATGCCCCGTAGGTCCCATATCAGTAGCTGCTACCAGTCCAACACCTAACGCCAATAGCGCTATTATCCCTATTGCCCATATTTTCTTATTCATCTTTTTCGCTTTCGCCTCCTAAAGAGCGCTACCTTTCGGTTGAAGCACCCGTACATACCTCGGCTGGAACAGCATATAATAGAATGGTGGAACAAGCGTTCCAGAAAATGGAACAACCGTTCCAGAAAATGGAACAAGTTACAGAACGCAATGGAGTGCTTTTTGATTTGCAAAAAATGAAATAGCGGACGAATAGTCCGCCAGTGTTATATATTCGATGTCGCTACACCCCTTCCACAGTCCATTGGACCATGTTTAGTTTCGCCCTCTTTTTTTTCTTTATCTTCTTTATCTTAGAGTGAGTCTCATAAAAGTCGCGATAACAACTTTTCCTCTGGACTCTGGAAATCCATAGGAAAAAGATGATAAGATATATCCAAAAGCAAAGATAAACGATTTAGCAAGTGATACCATTTTTTTGAACCACAGACAGAAGCAATCATTATTCTTAAACCAGATATCCACAGTTTCACACTTCACTCTCTATAGAGACCTCCCTATTCATCATTTCTAATTCTATCATCCTCTTTTTGCCTCTCATATTCCTCCATACAGTGCCTATGCGATTCAGAGGAACATGAAGATAACATCTCACTATGATCAACAGAAAATCCAAGTTTTTAAAATGGTGGACTGCTACGTTAGTTAAAAAGGCGAGTATATAATAACGAGCCTCTGGAAGCAGACCTATCCTATCCCCATTAATAAATCAATTTACTATTTTTATCCCTTTTTCAGATAATTTTTGTGATAGTTATTTAAAACCGTTTTGTACGCATTTGTGATAGTATTTTCTAAATATAAGGAAAT
>JAPWVK010000002.1 GCA_029241965.1 Candidatus Methanophagales archaeon | reverse complement strand
GTAGTGCCCAGTCCTATTATGATTGTCCCCCGCTTCAATGCTCGCTGCACTTCTTCCAAATTCATTACGCCCTTTGCGATCAACCGCTTCGATTCCGCAGGCGTAAGCGTTATCAACACTTTTTGCTCTTCTACTGTCATATCCCCTACCTGTTACAGTAATTTGTGTATACGGCTATTATAATTATCATTCTTGTTGAAAAAGTATTTTTATACTTATGAATACGAATATTTCCATATCTCTCCTTTTCCTGTTTCTATACCTATTTTAACGTCCATATCTTGCGTTGTTACTGGCTCTGAAGCCGGAACTGATGCTAAAACCTTTACATAAACACCAATAGTAGTTTCTGAGATATTGTCCCAATTTAAAGAGAGAGCCTTTTTGAATCCTTTTTCTATCATTTCCCCTACTTCAATTTTTCCTTCATATTCATTGGACAGAATTTTTACAATACTTTTTGCAAGGCTTTCTGGAGTGTCAGGCGGCACTTTTACGCTTTCCTCAGTGTTTATTATCTCAGAAAGCCCCCCAATATCTGATACAACCACTGGTGTCTTAGCAGCCATCGCCTCTAATGCCACTATTCCAAATGGCTCATACAAGGAAGGCACAACAACCACATCCGCTGCTTTTAGTAAACTTCTGACGGTGTAATCATCCAGATAACCAGTAAAAACTACATTTTTCGGTACATCCAAATAATTAGCATCTTTTTCCAGTTGCTTTCTCATTGGTCCTTCTCCTACTATCACAAGCTTCACATCTCTTTTTACTCTCGAATATAAGGACAAGATCATTGGCATTGCCCCCATCAAAACATTCACACCTTTTTGATAAACGATCCTACCGAGGAATAAAATCATCTTTGTGCTACTCTGACCGCAGAATTTTTCTTTTATTGCCTCTTTGTCAATAAAGAAATCGAATTTCGATGTGTCTATCCCGTTTGGAATAACAGATATTTCCGCCTTAACACCGAACAAGCCTTGTATCTCCTTCTTCATGCTCTCACTGCAGGCAATCACATGGTTTGATATTTTTACAAGTCGTTCTTCCACTTCATGTATTCTCATCTGATAATCTTCCTTTATTCCTTGTGACCTCCCAAATTCAGTGCTGTGTATCGTTGATACAAGGGGCTTTCTGTATCTGAATGCCAAGTCTATCGCAGCGATACCGACCATCCAGTCATGTGCATGTATTGTGTCTATATTGTTGGATTCGATAATCGCAGCACCGATTTTCTTCATCTCTTCATTCATACGGGTTATAAAATCTGGCTTTGATGTGTCAACTGCTATCCGATGTAAATGCACTCCCTTGTTCTCTTCATAAGGAAAATCCCCTAATGTAACAACGTGCACTTCCTGCCCGCTTCTTACCAATGCCATTGACAGCTCATAGACATGATCTGCAACCCCTCCGATCTTATTAGGAGGATATTCCCACGAAAGCATCAGTATCCGAATTCGCCGCTTTTCCTGTTCGTTCACTTCAGTCAAACGAAAACGCCTCTGCTCTTTTTTACGAACTCCAGCTTATCCTCCCTCGCAAGCCATCCAAGACTCATATAAGCTGTGCTTGGTGATGATTCGTGCAATCCTGAGTAACGTCATTAGCAGCAATTATCCCGGAATCCGAGTCCACAGAAATCTGATGATTGTAGGATAACTCTTTCCGACCCTTCTTATTCTTCATAAACCGAGATTCCGGATCGGTTATGCTGACAGCACCCTGTCCACTCTTATTTAGCTCTTCCTCTGCCTTATTTAGCTTTTCTATGACCACTCCTTTATCGT
>JAPWVK010000001.1 GCA_029241965.1 Candidatus Methanophagales archaeon | reverse complement strand
TCTATTAGATTATTTTGAATGAGTTCACGAATTACATCAAATCGATTTTCAACCTCTTCCCGGCCTAATCCTTTAATCCATGCCTTTTTTATTTCAAATAGATTATTCTTTTTTACGTCTTCTCCCACGACACTAATGATAGTCTTAAATAGCGTTTCCTCAAGGACGTTTACCGGTATAAAAGCCTCATAGCGCGAAATTAACCGTTCAAGAACTTTGGGTTTTACATATACGACTGCATCAATAAGGACTGACGAGTCAATAATGACGGGCACCATGATATATCCAATTCCTCGATCGAGGCTCATACGAACAGGCGTAAATTTGTTCAGTTTATCTAATATCTCCCTTACCTTTTTACCCCTGCTATACAAACAAATACAATATGAAGAGATTAAATGATTTGTACGTGATTGCATTTATATAATTCACCTTCTGTTTATTAAATAGAGCTAACATGATAAAAAAGTACAAAGTCGTTATCGAGCAGGGGGATGATAACTGGTTGGTGGTGACTGTCCCCGCATTACCCGGTTGTTTCACGCAAGGTAAAAGCTTAGAAGAGGCTTTAAAAAATGCAAAAGAAGCAATAGAAGCTTATCTGGAGTCTATTGCGAAGAATAATCAGCCTGTTCCCGAGCCAGACCTCGTTAGCATCCAGGAAGTGGCTGTTAGTGTGTGATTGAAATGCCAAAAATCCCATTGTTACCAGCGCGGAAAGTTATCCGAGCCTTGGTCCGGTTGGGATTTTATGTTGACCATCAGAAGGGTAGTCATATTGTCTTAAAAGACGAAGCCACGAAGACAAAAACTATTGTTGTCCCTAATCATCCCGAAATTGATAGAAAAACGTTAAAATCAATACTTAAGCAAGCAGAGGTTGATCTGGATACTTTATTGGATATGTTAATCATGGTAAAATGAAAACGGCAAAAATCTTAACTCCCCCACTCACAACACCATCACCCGTTTCAGTACCGTGCTCCGTGGCGTGAACAAGATCATAATCGAGTCGCCCGTCTTTAACGTTTTAAACGGTATCTTCAATACATCGCCCGATCGGAAATTTGCGGGCCACTCCGTAGTAGCATTGCACCGTTCAGCTCGAGAATATTCGCAGTACTGCTCGTGACTTTTGCACCGTTATACCGTAATTCCAGACTACCCCACTTATCACCCAGTTCTGGACACGGATCTGGCGTAAAAGCATTACTAATCGTGTCACCACCGTAATGCGTTAACGTTACGGTTACGTTTATTTTGTGCCTGCGACAACACGACCGGAGCAGTACACGGCACTTCACTTTTTGAGTCACCGTTACCACAAATCAGTTATGACCGAAATAACTCCTTTTGTTTTGCCATTTTCTCTATTCCTATGGTATTCTTTTGCTTTTTCCTGACCTAGTAAGTGATCAATTAGTATATCCATATCAATAAGAGCTTTATTCAATGTCCCTTTCCTCTAACCTCGGGTCTGCATAATCCCGAAGCATTTTTGTCTTTTCTTATCAAAATTCACCTTCTTTTTAACCGATTATAAACCCTTTTCCTCAAATCCACATCGAAGAAGACCACTATTTTTTCTAATTCGTCTATCTTATACCTGTTTAGAAAAAATGTGCCACCTACATTTTCAGTGAATTTACGAGGCGTGTTTCCTCTTTAAGTAACTCACTCCTGCCAATTTTCTTCAAAGTATCCGTTATCGCCTTCGTTACATTGAGGTACCATGTCTT